>NZ_JBEXGU010000046.1:0-59881 GCF_040607515.1 Streptosporangium sp. NPDC005286
GGCATGCCCGAGCCGGCGCCGCTGGTCCTGCCCGCCGACGGTACGCCTTCCGGCTCGGTCTTTCGCGGCGGCACCCGGCCGCATGCGGGCAAGCCGCGGACGGTCCTTCCGGCCACTCCCTCCACGGTCCAGATCACCACCACCAGGACCGTCTCGCTGCCCGTCACCGGCTACGACGGGCACGACGGCCGTGACGGCCGCGAGGAGCCGGCGCCGGAGCGTCCGCGCGGCTCGGGCGGCTCGCCCGACGACGGTGACGACCGGCAGGACTGCGCGGACGCGACCGCGAAGGGCAGGGGGAGGAACAGGGATTGCCCGACGGCCTCGAGCAATCCCAAGCCCTCCTTCACCCAGATCCCGCAGACCGGTGACGGGGAGAGCCCGTCTCCGACGCCCACCGCTCCCGCCCCCTCGGGGACGACCATCACCCCCGTTCCCACTCCTTCCGTACAGATGGGCTGAGTGGCCCGTTCAGGCGATTTATCGGGAAATATCGCTGGATCGGTTAAAGTGAGCGCCGCGAATCGAGGCGGAGGGGGAGATCGATGGGCGAGCCTGTGCCCGGTGCGGTGGAGCTGAGCGGCGTCGGGGTCCGGGTGGTCGGCCGGACCCTGCTGGACGGCATCGGCTGGCGGGTCGGGTACGGGGAGCACTGGGTGGTGCTGGGCCCCAACGGGGCCGGCAAGACCACGCTGCTGTCACTGGCCGCCGCCGTCCGGCATCCCACCGAGGGGGCCGTCACCGTGCTCGGCCAGCGGCTGGGCCGGGTCGACCTGCGGGAGTTGCGTCGCCACATCGGCCTCGTCGCGGCCAGCCAGCGGCTCGTCGACGAGGAACTGCTGGAGGAGGAGGGGGCCACCGCGCACACCGTGGTCCTGACCGGCTACACCGGGTCCAGCGTCCCGCTCTGGGACCGCTACGGACCCGCCGAGCACGAGCGCGCCCATCAGCTGCTGGCGGACATGGGCTGCAAGGACCTCGCCGACCGGCTCTTTCGCGTCTGCTCCCAGGGTGAGCGGGCTCGTGTCCGTGTCGCCAGGGCCCTGATGGCCGACCCGGTGATCCTGCTGCTGGACGAGCCGTTCGCCGGACTCGACCTGCCCGCCCGCGAGGACCTGATCACCGCCGTGGAGGACCTGGCGGCGACCCGTCCGGTGCTGACCACGGTCACCGTCACCCATCACCTGGAGGAGGTCCCGGCCACCACGACCCACGCCCTGCTGATGCGTGACGCCCGGATCCAGGCGGGTGGTCCGGTGGCGGAGATCCTGACCGCGGAGAACCTCTCGGAGTGCTTCGGGCGGCCGCTGCGCGTCGACCACCTCGACGGCCGCTGGTACGCCCGCGCGGTACGCGACTGAGAGCCCGCGCACGTCGAAGCGGGGCGGCTCCCTCCCGAAACGGCCGGATCAGCGGGTGATGCGGATTCGCACGATGTCGGTGCGGTGCAGGGTGACGCCGTAGGCGAGCGGCACATCGCCGTGTCCGAAAACGGTCTGCAGCGTCCGGGCCAGGGGGTAGCCCACGGGGACGCGCAACGCCTCGGCCCCCTGATCGGAGGCGAGCACGGCTTCGAGGTCGGTGATCACCTGGGCGGCCGGGCGCAGGGCGCCCCGGTCGAGGAAGGTGAACAGGTCGGTGTCGATGCCGAGCATCGGGCTCGGGTCGATCTCGTCCGTGCCGATCTTCAGCGGCACGTAGTCCCGCATGTAGGCGGCCCGCACGTCGTCGACGCTGAAGATCCGTGTCACCTGCCACACGGGCGACCGTGCCGGCAGGCCCAGTGCCTCGGCCGCCGCGGGCGAGCTCGGCACGGTGTCGCACGACGACGTGACCAGCTCGGCTGTGTGCCCCGCCATCTGGATACGGTCACGGTAGGCGAGGATCTTCGACATGCTCAGCGGCGCCAGGTCGCGGGTGCCGGCGACGAACGTGCCGATTCCCCAGCGCCGGATCACCGCGCCCTCGATGGCCAGGACGCCCAGCGCCTCGCGGACGGTGCCGCGGCTCACGTCCAGCATCTCGCAGAGGTCCTGCTCGGTCGGCAGCCGGTCTCCTGGCTGGAACTTCTCCTGGAGCAACGCTCGCAGGCCGTGCAGCGCCGCCTGCGCCGCGGTATCACGTCGGCCCATCGTGGGTTCCCTTCGTCACGCTGCCCGAGTGCCCCCCGCGTCCGAGGACGCCGGGGGGCGAAGTCCTACCAGACATGATCGAGCACGCGGAGTGTGTTGCCGCCAATGACCTTGCTGATGTCGTCGTCGCCGTAGCCGTGCTTGACGAGCCAGCCGACGATGTTGGTGAAGTTCTCCGCCGGGTTCTCCAGGCCGTCCACGTAGGCGACGCTCGGGTGGTCGGGCGCGGCGTCGCGGTTCTGGGCGTAGTTGCCGGCGTAGGTCTTGTGCACACCCACATGGTCGCCGAACATCGTGTCGGGGCCGAAGGTGACATGGTCGATGCCCACCAGGTCCACGCAGTAGGTGAAGTGGTCCATCACCGACTCCAGGGAGTGTTCGCGGTGCTTTTCCGACAGTGTGGTGTGCGGGGCCGCCTCCAGGCCGATGACGCCGCCGCGTTCGGCGCAGGCCTTGATGACCTCGTCGGGCTTCATCCGGTTGGTCGGCCAGATCGCGCGGGCTCCGGCGTGGGTGATGAAGACCGGTACGGTCGAGTGCTCGATGACCTCCAGGCTCGTGCGGTCGCCTGAGTGTGAGATGTCGATGGCCATGCCGAGTCTGTTCATCCGCTCCACCGCGCGGCGGCCGAAGTTGGTCAGCCCGGCGTCGGCGCGCTCGGCCAGCCCCGAGCCGAGCTGGTTGGCCTGCGAGTAGGCGATACCGATCTGGCGGACGCCGAAGCCGTACAGGATGTCCAGGCGATCGAGCTCGTTCTCGATCATCGTCGCCGACTCCAGCCCGGCCACCAGCGCCATCCGGTCGTCGCGCTTGGCCGCCTTGATGTCGTCCACGGTCAGCGCGTGCACCACGTAGTCCTGCTTGGCGATGTCCGCGAGCCGCAGGCCGAGGGCGTAGATCATGTCGTTCCACTTCCAGCCGTTCTCGCTGGTGACGCACGACGCCCCGGCCATGAAGTTGTCGAACACGGCGGTCATCCCCGAACGCGACAGGCCCTCGTAGCCGGTACGCTGCCGGCCGGTGCGGTTGTATCGGCGCAGTTCACCGACGTCCTTGGGGAGAACCACCGCGTGCTCGTGCAGTGAGATCACGATGTGCTCGGCCATGATCCGGCTGACCCGTTCGGACTGCTCGGCCGACACCTCACCGTCGTAGGCGGGCACCCGGCCGATCTGTTCGGCCAGCTCGAAGTCGGCGTAGTCGACGCCCGGTTCGAGATAGCCGTAGGCCTGGTGACCGCGGTAGGAGGCGGAAGGTGACTGCATGGCGGTGAATCCTCCAGATGTATTGATGTCGTGGCAGCCCGGGGCCGGGCGCCGGTGACGGTCGGTCATGCCCCGCCGAGGCGGGCCAGGGGGGTCTGCTCGGGGAAGTGACAGGCGACCTCGACGGCCGACGCGGACCCGATCCGCAGAACGGGCTCGGTGTCGGCGCACACGTCCCGAGCCTTCGGGCAGCGCGTGCGGAACCGGCACCCTGAGGGCGGGTCGACCGGACTCGGCGGGTCGCCGGCCAGCAGGGTTCGGGTGCGCGAGGCCCGGCCCCGCGGCTCGGGGACGGGCACCGCTTCGAGCAGCGCCCGGGTGTACGGGTGCTGGGGACGCTCGTAGACCTCCCGGCGGTCGCCGAGTTCCACGACCTTGCCCAGGTACATCACCGCCACCCGATCGGAGATGTGCCGTACCACCGACAGGTCGTGCGCGATGAACACGTAGGACAGGCCCAGTTCCCGCTGCAGTCGCCGCAGCAGGTTGACGACCTGCGCCTGCACGGAGACGTCCAGCGCGGAGACCGGCTCGTCACAGACCACGACCTCCGGCTCCAGTGCGAGCGCGCGGGCTATCCCGATGCGCTGGCGCTGCCCGCCGGAGAACTGGAAGGGGTACCTGTCGAGGTGGTCCGGGTTGAGCCCGACCACGTCGATCAGTTCCTTCACCCGGCTCAGCCGCCTGTCGCGGGGCAGCACGTCGGGGTGAATCTCGAACGGCTGCATGAGCAGGTCGCGAACGGTCTTCCTGGGATTCAGCGACGTGTAGGGGTCCTGCAACACGATCTGGACGCTGCGTCGCATCGTTCGCAGCGCGCGGCCCGACGCCGCGTGGACGTCCACGCCGCGGTAGCGCACGTGCCCCGATGTCGGGGTGTCCAGGCCCACGACCGTGCGGGCCAGCGTCGACTTGCCGCATCCCGACTCGCCGACGACGCCGAGGGTCTCGCCGCGCCCGAGGGTGAACGACACGCCGTCGAGGGCCTGCACGGCACTGCGGCGCAGATTCAACAGGCCGCCCCTGACCGGAAAGTACCTGACCAGGGAATCAACTTCGAGCACGACTTCACGCTCGCCCATCGAACACCTCCGCACGCAGATGGCAGGCGCTGGTACGGCCTGCCGCGATCACCTCAAGCCCGGGCTGCTCGGACCGGCACAGGTCGATCGCGATGTCGCAGCGCGGATGGAACGCGCACCCCTTCGGCGTCATCACCGGGTTCGGCGGCGCGCCGGGGATGGCCCACAGCTCGTCGTCCTCCCGATCCGTCCGCGGCATCGAGCGCAGCAGCCCCCGGGTGTACGGGTGAGCCGAGTGTTCGAAGAGCTCCTCCACGGAACCGCGTTCGACGATCCGGCCCGCGTACATCACGGTCACGTCGTCGGCCACCTCGGCGACCACTCCGAGATCATGGGTGATGAGCATCATCCCCATCCCGTTCTCGCGCTGGAGCTCGGTCAGCAGCTCCATGATCTGCGCCTGCACCGTGACGTCCAGGGCTGTGGTGGGCTCGTCCGCGATGAGCACGCGCGGGTCGAGCGCGACCGCCAGGGCGATCATGATCCGCTGGCGCATGCCGCCCGAGAACTGGTGCGGATAGTCGTCGACGCGGCGGGCCGCGGCGGGAATCCGCACCCGTTCCATCAGTTCGATGGCCCGGGCGCGCGCGGCGGAGCGGGACATCCTCCGCCTGACCCGCAGCAGCTCGCCGATCTGATGGCCCACCGTGTAGACGGGGTTGAGCGCGGACAGCGCGTCCTGGAAGACCATGGCGACGCCCTCGCCGTTGACCCGTCGGCGGACCCGCTCGGCCGCCGTCACCAGGTCGGTGCCCTCGAACACGATGCTTCCCGAGGTGATGCTCGCCGGCGGCGTGTCCAGCAAACCCATGATCGCCTGGGCCGTCACCGACTTGCCGGACCCCGATTCGCCGAGGAGCGCGAGCGTACGGCCGGCGAAGACCTCAAGGCCGACGTTGCGTACCGCGCGAACCGCCCCCTCGCGAGTGGCGAACTCCACGCTGAGGTCGTCCACCCGCAGGACGGGCGCGTTCACGGCCTGCCTGCCCGAGGGACGAGCACGCCCGCCCTGGTCAGGAAGTCGCGCACCACCTGCTGGAAGAGTTCCGGCTCCTCCAGCTGGGGTGAGTGACCGGACTTCTCGAACACCACCAGCTCCCCGTCGGGGACGAGGTCGGCGATCGTCTGGGAGGCCGGCACCGGCGTGCGCCAGTCGTGCCGTCCCACGGTCACGAGCGTCGGGCAGGTGATCTCGTGCAGCCGCGGGGTGAGGTCGTAGGCCGGCATGTTGACGCCGAACGCCTCGTTGTGGGTCCTGTAGTGGTAGGAGGTCTGCGCGACCCGCCGCTCGACCGCCTCGGGATCGTAGGTGTGGTCGTAGAGGGGCAGGATGGCCCGCCAGTACTCCCTGAACTCCTCGTTGCCGGTGAAGTGGCCGGTGCCGATGCGCTCGATGACCCATTCGGGGATCCGCACCCGGTCCGTCGTCCGGGCCCGCTCGACCGCGAGGTGGTCGTAGTCGGTGTTGGCCGCGGTGTCCCGCAGGACGAGCGCGGCGACGTTCTCCGGATGGGCCAGGGCGTACTCCATCGCGATGAAGCCGCCGTAGGACCCGCCCGCCATGACGATTCGGCCCAGATCGAAGTGCCGGCGGATCGCCTCGACGTCGGCGACCCACTGGGCGTGGCTGAAGGGCCCCGCGTCACCGGACTTACCGGACCCGCGAGCGTCGAAGACGACGACTCGAAGCCGGTCGGAGAACGGCCCGAACGACCGGCGCGGTTCGGCCCGGCTGCCCAGCCCGGGAGCGCCGTGGTGCACGATCATCGCCGGCGCGTTCTCGGGTCCCATGACCTCCACGGCCAGGGGGTTGCCGTTGATCTCCACGAACACCGTGTTCTCCTCGGTCTGTTTCCGGCTCTTCGTCATGGCGCGATCACGTTCTCTTCGAGGCTGCGCGGATAGCTGGTCAACCGTTCGGGGCCCGCGTCGGTGATCAGCACGGTGTCGGAGATGCGGTAGCCGCCGTGGCCCGGCACGTACACGCCCGGCTCGCTGGAGAGCACCATTCCGGCCCGGAGCACCGTGTCGTCGCCGTCCTCCACCCACGGCGGCTCGTGCTGCTGGACACCGATGCCGTGCCCCTGGCGGTGCCGGATATGCTCGCCGAGCCCGTGCCCCCTGATGACATCGAGACACTCGCGGTTCACCTCCGCGCAGGTACGGCCGGCGCGCAGGCCCGCCGTGCCGACCTCCTGAGCCTCCGCCGCGACGGCGAAGTAGTGCCGCTGGTCGGCGTTGGGCTCGCCGATGACGAATGTCCGTTCGCTCTCGACGAAGCGGCTGCCGACGGCGGCGCCCAGGGAGAGGATGACGGTGTCGCCGATCTCCAGCCTGCGCCTGCTGGGCAGTCCGTGCGGGTTCGCGGAGTTCGGGCCGGCGTACACCAGGCCGCCGGCCAGCTTCGTCGTGTAGATGACATGGTCGTAGCGTTGGTACATCGTGTCGGAGCCGTACCCGATGACGTGCCGTGCGAGATCGCCCTCGCTCGGCAGCGGGCGCCCCGCGCGCAGCGCGTCCTCGATGAGCGCCCGGCCCGCCGCGAGCATCTCGTCACAGATCCCGGCCGCCTGGCGGTGCCAGGCGAGCTCTTCCGGATGCTTGATGAGCCGCAGGTTCGACACCACCGAACTGGTACGGAGTTCGGCCGTGCCCAACGCCTCGGTCAGCGCCCGGTGGCCGGCGAGGCTGAGCCCGCCCGAGACGCCGATCCGGGCCGCGGGCCGGCCTGTGCGTCCGATCTCCCGCGCGAGTACGGCCTCGGCCGGATCGACGCCGGGAAACTCGGCGTAGGTGACGACGTCGGCCTCGATGCGCTGCAGCGCCGCGTACTCCTCATCGAGCTTCGGTACCACGCACAGGGGCCGGCCGTCACGAGGGAACCATAGGTAGACCGGTCGTTCGGTGACGGCGTAGAAGAATCCGGCGAGGTAGGCGACGTCACTCGGTGCCGTGGCCAGGAATCCGTCCAGACCGTCCTGTTCCAGGGCGTCCCTGAGCGAGGAATGGACGTCCGCGTAGTAGTCGGAAGAAAGGCGCATAGGTCACCGGTCCTTCAGCCGAGGGTCGCGTGAGTCGTTGAATCGCACACCGGCGACCGTCGCCGAGAGCACGAGCAGCAGGATCGCCAGTGACGGGAACAGCGTCTGCCACCACGCGGTGGAGATCACGCCACTGCGCTGGGCGTTGAGGATGATCCGTCCCCACGACCAGGAGTCGGGGTCGCCGAGCCCCAGGAAGCTCAGTCCCGCCTCGGAGATCACCGCTCTGGCCGCGGTGAGCAGCACGCTCACCACGATCAGCGGCACCACGGCGGGCAGTACCTCGCGGGTGACGATCCGCCAGCCTGTCGCGCCGAGCGCGCGGGCGCCGTCGATGTAGGGCATGGACACCACGACCAGGCCGTTCGATCGGATCAGCCGGGTGACCTCGGGCCAGGAGAACAGCCCGATGACGAACGTCAGCGTCGTGACGCTCGGGCCGGCCAGTGCGGTCACCATGATCATGAGCGGCAGCAGGGGGAGCGACAGCATCAGGTCGGTCACCGTGGTGACCCAGGCGTCGGCCCGACGGGAGTAGGCGCCGAGCAGGCCGAGGGCCGTGCCGATGACGATCGCGATCGCCGACGCCGCGATCGCCACCGTCAGGCTGACCCGGGTTCCCCACACCACCTGGGCGAACACGTCCTGGCCGAGATCGTCGGTGCCGAACCAGTGCGCGACCGACGGCGACCGCAGGATCTCGGAGCCGAGCCCGCCCGGCCGGTCCACGAAGAGCGGGCCGAGCAGGCCGGTCACCAGGAACACCAGCAGCATCGAGATCGACAGCGCGCCGCTGGGCTTGGCCAGGAAGCGCCGGAGGCTCTTCATCGCCGACGGCGGGGTGCTCGCCGCCGGCTCGTCCACCGTGACGGCACCGGCGGGCCGCGCGTCGGGAGGCATCGCGCTCATGCGCGAATCCTTGGGTTGAGCAGCATGCTGACCACGTCGGTGATCAGGTTCGCGACGACCACGGTGATCGCGAGCATGATGAACGCTCCCTGTAGCAGCGGATAGTCGAGTTGGCCGACGGCCTCGTAGATCAGCCGTCCGACGCCGGGGTAGGCGAACACGGTCTCGGTGAGCACCGCCCCGCCGACCAGGGTGCCGAGCTGAAGGCCCATCAGCGTCAGAGCCGGGAGGAACGCGTTGCGCAACGCGTGCCGCCACAGAGTGCGCTGCGGCGACAGGCCGCGGCCGCGGGCGCTTTTGATGTAGTCCTCACCGAGGACCTCGAGCATGTTGGTGCGCAGCGTGAGCGCGTACGGCCCGAGCTGCACGACCACGAGGCTCAGCAGAGGCAGCGCGAGATGGTGGAACAGACTGATGTACGCGTCGACACCCCGGGTGTCGGGGTCGATCGCGCCGCCGATCGGGAACCAGCCGAGCCACGAGCCCGCGACCACGAGCAGCAGGATCCCGATGCTCGGGACGAACAGCGCGTGCCCGGTGATCCCGAACATCTGCACGACCCTGTCGACGCGCTTGCCGCGATGGGCGGCCGCGTACACGCCGAGCGGGATGCCGAGCACGATGGTCAGCACGAACGCCGAACCGGCCAGGAGCGCCGTCCACGGCAACCGCGACACGATGATGTCGGTGACCGGCTGGAGCTGCCTGAACGACGTGCCGAGGTTGCCCTGCAGCAACTCGGTCAGATACAGCCAGTACTGCATGAGCATGGGCTTGTCCAGCCCGTACTGCTCCCGCAGCGCCTGCTGCATCTCGGGGGTCATGTCCCCCTCGACGACCAGAAGGGTGGGATCACCCGGCAGCAGTCGAAGCAGGAAAAACGTCACGGTGACCGCGATCCAGATGGTCAGGATCGCACGCATCGCCCTTCTGGCGATGAATCCAGCCATGGGGTGACCCCACCTCCTCTCCGTTCCTCGCCTCAGCCGACGGGCCGGACCTGCGACAGCGAGTAGCCGGTCACCATGCCGAGCAGATCGCTGGGCGAGGGCTGGAAGCCGGTGAACTTGGCGGCGTTGTAGGCAAACTGGATCTTCTCGACATAGAGCGGCGTCAGCAGCGCCTGCTCGTGCACGTAGCCGTCAAGCTCCTTGATCTTTCCCACGAACTCGTCGTGGTCGGTCGTGACGGCGGCCTCGTTGATGAGCTTGTCGAGCTTGGGGTCCTTGACCAGGTTGTAGTTGATGCCGCCCGGGTTGCTCGACAGGTAGGTGCTGCGGAGCTGGTCCATCGGGTTGTCGAAGACGGCCCACTGCGAGACGTCGATGTCGTAGTCACCGCTCTTGGTCCTGCTGAGGAACGTGTTCCGCTCGACGCACGACGCGACGAGTTCGACGCCGGCCTTGGCCGCGTCCTCCCGCACCACCTGGGCGACCCGGGTCAGGTTCGGGTTGCTCTGGTCGCAGACCATCTCCAAGGACAGGCCGTCGAGCTTCCCGTCGCCGTTCTTGTCCGCGTACCCTTCCTCTTCGAGCAGCTTGCGCGCGGCGGCCGGATCGAACGGGTACGGCTCGAGCTCGGTGTTGTCGTACTCCCCGAAGATCGGTGAGATCGGGCCGGTCATCGCCGAACCCTCACCCTGCAGCACCGTCGAGATGATCGACTTGGTGTCGACGACCATCGACAGCGCCTGCCGGACCTTCGGGCGGGCCAGGTGCTCGTTGGTGACGTTGTAGGTGATGTGGGCGAAGCCCAGCGAGCCGACCTCCTGCAGCTTGATCTTCTTGTCGCCGCTGAACGAGGCGACGGCCGAGGCGGGCACCGGCGTGCCCATCAGGTCGATGTCGCCGTTGCGCAGCGCGAGCTGCATGGTGTTGACGTCCGGGTACAGCCGGTACTCGACGGTGTCGACGGCCGCGCCGCCCTCGGGCGCGTAGGGGTACTTGTCATTGCGCGTCATCACGTAGCGCTGACCGGGCGTGGCGCTCTTCAGGATGTACGCGCCCGCGCCGACCCAGTCGGAGTTGTTGGCGAACTTGGTGATGTCGCCGGCCTTCTCGAAGATGTGCTTGGGGACGACGGACATCCAGAAGCCCACGCCTTCGGCGAACGGCGCGTAGGGCTGGCTGAGCTTGAAGACCACCGTGGTGGCGTCGGGCGTCTCGATGCCCTCGACCCAGGTGAGCTTCGCGGCCACGTTCCCCAGCTTGTTCTTCATGATCGTCTCGGCCGAGTACTTCACGTCGGCCGACGTCACCGGGGTGCCGTCACTCCACACGAAGTCGTCGCGCAGGGTGAAGACGACCGACTTGCCGCCGTCTTCGTGGGTGTACTCGCTGGCGAGCTCGGGGACCTTCTTGGCGTTCCCGTCGATCCGCAGCAGGTGCGGGTACATCGCGTTGAGAATCCAGTTGTCGGTCTTGCTCAGCGACTGCAGCGGGTTGAAGTTCGCGACGTCGGTGGTGGTGCCGATGCGCAGCGTGGTGGAGCTGTCGCCGCCGGCCGGCTTCGAGGCCTCCTGGCCCTCGTTGAGGCCGCACGACGTGAGCGTCAGCGCGGTCACGACGGCCGTGACGGCGCCGGACAGGCGTCCGAGGGTACGCATGTTCACCAGACTTCCTTGAGTACGCGCAGGATGTTCCCGCCGATGACCTTGCTGATGTCGTCGTCGCCGTAGCCGTGCTTGACGAGCCAGCCGACGATGTTGGTGAAGTTCTCCGCCGGGTTCTCCATACCGGCCACGTACGGCACCCGCGGGTGCTCGACATGTCCGTGGGCCTGGCCGATCGAGAGGTGACCGGTGAAGGAGTCGTGCAGCCCCACGTGGTCGCCGAAGTTGGTGTCGGGGCCGAAGGCGACGTGGTCGATGCCCACCAGGTCCACGCAGTAGGTGAAGTGGTCCATCACCGACTCCAGGGAGTGTTCGCGGTGCTTTTCCGACAGTGTGGTGTGCGGGGCCGCCTCCAGGCCGATGACGCCGCCGCGTTCGGCGCAGGCCTTGATGACCTCGTCGGGCTTCATCCGGTTGGTCGGCCAGATCGCGCGGGCTCCGGCGTGGGTGATGAAGACCGGTACGGTCGAGTGCTCGATGACCTCCAGGCTCGTGCGGTCGCCTGAGTGTGAGATGTCGATGGCCATGCCGAGTCTGTTCATCCGCTCCACCGCGCGGCGGCCGAAGTTGGTCAGCCCGGCGTCGGCGCGCTCGGCCAGCCCCGAGCCGAGCTGGTTGGCCTGCGAGTAGGCGATACCGATCTGGCGGACGCCGAAGCCGTACAGGATGTCCAGGCGATCGAGCTCGTTCTCGATCATCGTCGCCGCTTCCAGCCCGGCCACCAGCGCGAGCTGCCCGCCCGCCTTGGCCTTCTCGATCTCCGCGACCGTGCGGGCCAGGACGACGAAGTCCTGCTTGGCGAGGTCGGCGAAGCGTAGGCCGAGGTCGTAGATGACGTCGTCCCACTTCCAGCCGTGCTCGCTGGTGACGCAGTTGGTGCCGTTCATGAAGTTGTCGAAGAGCGCGGTCATGCCCGAACGCGACAGGCCCTCGTACCCGAGCACGTTGCGCCCTGTCCGGTTGTAGTCGCGCAGTTGCGTGACGTCCGCGGTCAGGACCTTGGGGTGCTCGTGCAGCGAGATGGCAATGTGCTCGGTCAGGAGGCGGCTGACTCGCACGGACTGCTCAGCCGACAGGCCCAGGTCGTACGCGGGAACACGATCGAGTTCGGGGGCGAGGTCGAAGACCTTGAAGTCGGTATGTGGCTCCAGATAGTCGAACGACCGGTATCCCCGATAGCGATGGTTGGGGGGCTGCATGGGAGCACCTCCGAAAGGTTTGACCTTAAACGTCTGAGGTGCAACCTTCCATAGGAGACCTTTGGGCTACAAGAAGCCGGATGTGACATTCGGGTTACGGCGCTCAGGTGTACGGCGCGGGTCCCGGGGGTGTCCGGTGGCGAAACACGGGGCGGGGGCGGAGGTTTCGCGCGGTCGCCGGATTGGCGGAGATCTGTGAGTATGAGCGGGATCACACTTGGCGGATCGGCCGATATCTCACACGGTGGTCATGTCATCACAGAACGTGACATGCGGGATCGTGTCGGGCTCGCGAGAACCCCTCGTCCAAGGGAGGGGCAGCCGCTCAAGCTCAGGCTCTCGCTCCAGGTCCGGCGTTCGCCGCCGGGCGCCGGATCGGCCGGGTACGGGCGAAGACGGTCGAGTGCGCGTTCCGGGGAGCCTGCCGGGTCCGCTCGGCGAGCCGGGAGGGTGTCAGTCCTTCTTGCGCTGGCGGATCAGGCCCATGAACCCCGGGCTGGGCTTGAACTTCGCCGTCCAGGTCTCCGCGATCTCCAATGGCTCGCCGGTCTGCGGGTTGCGCCCGGTCCGTGCGGGTTTGTGGACGATCTCGAAGGATCCGAACCCGGGGATCGCCACCTTGTCCTCGGCCGCCACCGCGGTCTGGATCGTCCCCAGGATCGCGTCGAGAGCCGCGGCCGTCTGCCGTCGGGTGAGCCCGGCCTCGGCGGCGGCCTTCTCGATCAGCTCGCGCTTGTTCATCACATCTCCTTGAGCGTGCAGACCCCGGGCCTCAAGCCGTGGGGAGGAGGTCAAGGAGAAAGTTAACGCCATCCCCACCCGATGAATCGAGCCCCGTCCTCCATCGATCGCCGGTGGGACGGGGCCCGTCCGGTTCGTGGGACGGGCACCCGCCCCCGTTCAGCGGTCGGGCTGGGCGGCCAGCCGTTCCGCCTCGGTGTGCAGTGCCTCGACGAGGATGAGCTCCAGGCGGAGATCTTCGTCAACGAGGCCGACCAGAACATCCATCGAGCCTCCCTGACTAGTCTGACGCCCCAGTGACCGCAGAAGTTGACAGCCGTACCGAACTGGACTCGGTCGTGGTCCAACCCTGAGCGTTCGCCTACGCGGGGACGAGCTCCGCCAGATCGACGTGCTCTCCGACCTCGCGGATGTTCATGCAGTACGCCACGAGAACCCGCCGCCCGTCGATCCGGCGGGTGACCAGCAGACAGGGGCCGTCGTGAACCACGATGGCCTCAACCTCTATGCCCTGAGGGCTTCGCCAGATACCCATGAGCCCGAGGCTACGGAGGGCCGGGTAAGGGCGGGGTAACCAAACGGGCATATCGTGATGCACAGTACGGGTCCTGTGGATCTATCCGTAGGCTCTCCGATGATTAACCCAGTCGCTTTGGGTAACAGGACGCTGGAATTACCGTCATCAGGGAGAAAACACCATGGCTTTGCCCAAGCTCACCCCCGAACAGCGTCAGGCCGCCCTGGTCAAGGCCGCCGAGACCCGCACGGCCCGTGCCAAGCTTCTCGCCGAGGTCAAGAACGGCGCCCTCAGCCTGGAGCAGCTGCTTGGCCGCGAGGACGACATCGCCAAGCGCATCAAGGTCTATCAGGCTCTCCGGGCGCTGCCCGGAGTCGGAACGGTCAAGGCCGCGCAGCTGATGGCGCAGGCCGATGTGGACGAGGCGCGCCGGCTGGGCGGTCTCGGCGCCCAGCAGCGCCGCAAGCTCATCGAGGCCGTCGGCCGCTGAGGCACCGCCCGCCTCCCCGCGCGGTCGCGCCTGGGACGCGCCGCGGAGCGCGGGACGGGTACGGGAAGGCCCCGCCGTACGGATCAGGGGGAGATCCGCACGGCGGGGCCTCGGTCGACGACCCGGTCATCGCGCTCGCCCGGGGAACCGTTCCATGCCCCGGAAGTCGTCTGGGCGAGCCCGGTCCGGAGAGTCAGTGAGCCTCTGCGAACTGCTCCTCCTCCGTCGACCCCTTCAAGGCCGTGGTGGAGGAGTCCGGCGCGATGGCCGTGCTGACCAGGTCGAAGTATCCGGTGCCGACCTCGCGCTGGTGGCGGGTGGCGGTGTAGCCGCGTGCCTCGGCGGCGAACTCGGCCTCCTGGAGCTGGACGTAGGAGGTCATGCCGTCCTCGGCGTAGCCCCTGGCGAGGTCGAACATCGAGTGGTTCAGCGAGTGGAAGCCCGCCAGTGTGATGAACTGGAACTTGTAGCCCATGTGGCCGAGCTCGCGCTGGAACTTGGCGATGGTGGAGTCGTCCAGGTGCTTCTTCCAGTTGAACGAGGGCGAGCAGTTGTAGGACAGCATCTGGTCGGGGTATTCGGCCTTGATGGCCTCGGCGAACTCGCGGGCCACGTCCAGGTCCGGGGTGGAGGTCTCCATCCAGAGCAGGTCGGAGTGGGGCGCGTAGGCCAGGCCGCGGGCGATGCAGGCGTCCACGCCGTTGCGGACCCGGTAGAAGCCCTCCGCGGTGCGGTCGCCGGTGGTGAACGCCTGGTCACGGGGGTCGACGTCGGTGGTCAGGAGCGTCGCGGCCTGGGCGTCGGTCCGCGCGATGACCAGGGTCGGCACACCCAGCACGTCCGCGGCCAGGCGGGCGGCGCTGAGGGTCTTGATGTGCTGGCCGGTGGGGATGAGCACCTTGCCGCCCAGGTGGCCGCACTTCTTCTCCGAGGCGAGCTGGTCCTCCCAGTGCACGCCCGCGGCACCCGCGGCGATCATGCCCTTCATCAGCTCGAAGGCGTTCAGCACGCCGCCGAAGCCGGCCTCCGCGTCGGCCACGATCGGCGCCAGCCAGTGCGGCGCGTCCTGGTCGCCCTCCGACCAGGTGATCTGGTCGGCGCGCAGCAGCGCGTTGTTGATCCGGCGGACCACGGCCGGAACCGAGTTGGCCGGGTAGAGGCTCTGGTCGGGGTAGGTCTGCGCGCCGAGGTTGGCGTCGGCGGCGACCTGCCAGCCTGACAGGTAGATCGCCTTCAGGCCGGCCTTGACCTGCTGCACGGCCTGGTTACCGGTCAGCGCGCCAAGGGCGTGCACGTAGTCCTCGGTGTTCAGCAGGTCCCACAGCCGCTCGGCGCCGAGCCGGGCGAGAGTGTGCTCCTCCTGGACGGACCCCCTGAGTCGAACCACGTCCTCGGCCGTGTACGTCCGCTCGGTGCCCTTCCAGCGAGGGTTGGTCTCCCACTCGCGCCGCAGCTCGTCTGCGGCTCCCTTGAGGCGATCACTCATGGTGTAACTCCTTTTCGTCCCCTGGGTGCCTTACCTCGAGTGTGTGCCTCGACAAAACGGTCGAACAAGGCCGACTCTAACGAAAGAATGAAGATTCTTCCCCTGTCATCAATACTCATCGGTATTCAGATGGGAAGAACTTCATAGTTTTCGCTATGGACTAGACCAATTCCGGTAGCGCGCTTTGCGGCTTGCCGGTCGTGGGTCGCCGGAGGCCGCCGCTAGGGGATTTCGCCCCGCGGTCGCCGCCACCGTCACCGCGGTGCCCGGAGGTCGCGGCACCCCGCCTCCTCCGTCCTGCGAGGCCGACCGGAGTTCCCGGCGCGGGTGCGGCGGCGTTCTCCCAGGTGGCGCGCGTGGCTGTGAAATTTCCTAGGAAATTTCGTTTAGCATCGTGCTATGGCATCTTTGGTGGGTGAAGAACCGCTTTCCTTGACGCAGGAGCTCGATCTCATCGCGTTCGGCCAGCGTCTCCGGCACCTGCGCAAGCAGCGTGGCCTCACCCTGTCCGACCTGGGGGAACGGGTGAACCGCGCGCCCAGCCAGCTCTCCCTGCTGGAGAACGGCAAGCGCGAGCCGAAGTTGTCGCTGCTGAAGTCCCTGGCCGCCGCGCTCGGCGTGCCGATCGAGGAACTACTGCGCAGGCAGGCCCCCAACCGGCGGGCGCAGCTGGAGATGGCCCTGGAGGAGGCGCAGCGCGACCCCCTGTACGCCGGGCTCGGCCTGGCCAGGCTGAAGGTCTCCGCGCGCGTCCCCAACGACGTGCTCGAACACATTCTCGGCCTCTACGGGGAGTTGCGCTCACGCCAGGCCAAGGGCACCGCCACCCCCGAGGAGGCCCGTGCGGCGAACGCCGAGCTCCGCCGCAAGCAGCGTGAGCAGGGCAACTACTTCGCGGAGATCGAGCGGGCCGCCGCCGAGGCGCTCGCCGCGGTCGGCTACCGTTCCGGAGCGCTGTCGCAGAGCACGGTGCAGGCGCTGGTCAGCCACTTCGGCTACACCGTGCAGACGGTCCAGGACCTGCCGCGCACCGTGCGCTCCATCTCCGACCTGCGTAACCGGCGCATCTACGTCAAGCACGAGCAGGTCGGCATGCACACCCCCCGCACGATCCTGCTGCAGACCCTCGGCCACCTCTCCCTCGGGCACCACAAGCCCCGCGACTTCGCGGACTTCCTGCGCCAGCGGACCGAGGCCAACTACTTCGCCGCCGCCGTCCTGGTGCCCGAGGCGGCCGCCGTGCCGTACCTGGGGGAGGCCAAGAAGGACCGGGCGCTGAGCGTGGAGGACCTGCGCGACGTGTTCGCCGTCTCCTACGAGATGGCCGCGCACCGCTTCACCAACCTGGCCACCCACTTCCTCGACCTGAGCTGCCACTTCGTCCGCAACAACGCCGGCGGGATCATCTACAAGGCGTACGAGAACGACGGCATCGTCTTCCCCGCCGACGAGCAGGGGGCGATCGAGGGCCAGCGCATGTGCCTGCAGTGGTCCGGGCGCCAGGTCTTCCTGTCGCCCGACCGCTTCTCCGTCTACTACCAGTACTCGGACTCGCCCACCGGCACCTACTTCTGCGTCGCCCACGTCGACCCGTCGCGCGAGCGTGACTTCGCCATCACCCTCGGTGTCCCGTACCGGGAGTCGCGCTGGTTTCGCGGGCGCGAGACCACCAACCGCACCAAGTCGGACTGCCCCACCGGCGACTGCTGCCGCCGCCCGCCCGCCGAGCTGACCCAGCGCTGGGAGGGATACGCCTGGCCCTCGGCCCGGGGCAACTCCCACATCCTGGCCGCGCTGCCGCCCGGATCCTTCCCCGGCGTCGACGAGGCCGACGTCTACACCTTCCTGGAGCGCCACGCCATCCGCTGAGCACGAGATCCGGGCACGGTGGGTCACTCCGAGGGCGGGGGCGTCCGGCGCAGCGTCAGGGACGGGTGGCCGTGGAACCGGTAGGCGCCCGCGCTGTCGGGGGCCTGCCCGCGCATGGACCGCAGTACCTCGGCCGGGGGCTCACCGGTGAAGCAGCGCCGGTAGAACTCCCGGGCCAGGCCCCCGCCGACCGGCCAGAGCGGTTCGACGACCCCGCTCGCGCCCGCGAGCAGGAACGCCTGGGCGTCCCCCGGTTCCTCCAGGAAGACGAACGGGGCACCGGCCAGGTCACGGCCCAGCGCCTCGGCCGCGGATCCGCCGGCTGTGAGGTGGACGATGTCCGGTCCCTGGCCGAGCACGCCCAGGACGTCGCCGAGCGCGGAGGAGACCTGCGTGGCGCCGTACTCGGTCACCAGCGGGTGCGCCTGCGCCTCGTCGTACACCACCGCGACGTGATCCGCCCGCGCGCTCACCGGGGGCGGCAGCTCGGGGCGCCGGCCACCGAGGGGCCAGCGGCCGGTCACCGTCTGGCAGTTCAGATAGCGGGGGAGCGACGGATCGTACGGATGTTCCAGCACGGCCAGCTCCCAGGGCACGTGCGGCTCCTGGGAGAGGAACAGCACGCTCGGGCGGCGCGGTGCCACCCGGCCGGCCACCGCGTTCAGTAGTTCCCAGAAACCCCGGGGCACGCGCGAGCCGACCTTCCGTCCCAGTTCCTCGGAGAGGCGGCCCTGCTCGGTCAGTTGCCGGCCGAACTCCGAGGCCCGCATGCCGAGGTCGCAGAGCTCGGCCCGGTCGGGGGTGACGAAGTGCGGCGACCGGTAGGTCCACCACAGCCGTCCCGGCTCGTCACCGTGGACGATGGACACCGTGACGTCCGCCGGCTCGCCCACGAGGGCCGGACGGATCCGGGTGCCGGCGACCGGCTCGGGCGGCTCCTCCCGGCCGAGCCTGCCGGGCGAGCCGTGCAGCGTGATCGAGCGCAGGCCGAACCCGACCACCTGGCCGCGCACCGAACAGATCGCCTGGATCTGCCGGGCGACCTCGGGCTCCTGCTGCGCGAGGGCGACAAGGTTGACCACCGCGCGGGGGTAGGGCGACGCCGCGTCGACGCGCAGCCGTACCTGCCATCCGCCCGGTGCGTCGAAGCCCTCGGCGATGAGCTGGATGTCCAGATCGACCGGCTCGCGCGGTGCCGCGGTGCCGTCCTGCCCCTGGCCCGGGGCGACGCCGATCGACACCTCCGTACCCCAGCCCGAGACCGACTCGGTGGGCGCCTCGATCAGCGGGATCCCCTCCCACTCGGATTCGGGCGCCGGGACGGGCGCATCCCCGCGCCGCCTGCGAAAGGCCCCGGTCAGCCGGTCGAGCATCGAGGGACCCCGGCTCCCGGCGGGTGGCGTCGGCGGTGCCTGCGGGGACGGTGCCTGCGGTGCGGCGGGGCCCGCCTGGTCGGGGCGCATCCAGTCGACGCTCATGGCGCCGGTGGGGGGCAGGTTGTCGTATCCGCCGTCGTACGCGGCCCCGTGGTCCTGCGGGCCCGTGTCGGCGAGCATGGGGGCCACCTGTTCGGCGACGAGGCCGTGCTCCAGGTTCAGCAGCGCGGAGAGCCGGTTCCAGGCCGGGCCGTACTGGGCGATCAGCATGATGATCGCGTCGGCCAG
Source organism: Streptosporangium sp. NPDC005286 (assembly GCF_040607515.1). Lineage (NCBI taxonomy): Bacteria > Bacillati > Actinomycetota > Actinomycetes > Streptosporangiales > Streptosporangiaceae > Streptosporangium > Streptosporangium sp. NPDC005286. The sequence goes on from NZ_JBEXGU010000046.1 coordinate 19,007, forward strand.
TTGCCCTGGAGGCCGGCTGCCGGCCTCTGCCAGCAGCGGATCCAGCCGGTTGCGAAGTTCCGCGGAGGCACCCCCCATCAAGCTGTCGAGTTCGTCGCGGACGGCGCGTGCCGCCCGCAGCACGGCTACCGGGTCCATGCCTTCCCTCCTCGTGCCGGACTGGACTGATCTTCCCACCTGCGCGGTGAGGACGGGAGCCGGTACTTGTGCGGAATCAGCGCCACATAAGGTGATACCCGTAAGTACCGAGGTGATGGGAAGGGTGGGCTGTGCTGCCTGAGGTCGAGGCATGGCTACGCGAGCGCACCTCATCCTCGGGCGACTGGTCGCTGCCGGAGCTGCTGAGAGCCAAGGGTGAGACGACGATCAGCGTCGTGTTGCCCGCGCGCGATGAGGAGGAGACGGTCGGGGAGATCGTCACCGCGATCCGCCACGACCTGATGGAGGCCGTGCCGCTCGTCGACGAACTCGTGGTCATCGACTCCCGCTCCGTCGACGACACCGCGGTACGCGCCGCGCGCGCCGGGGCGACGGTGATCGCGCAGGACGAGATCCTGCCCGACCTCAAACCGCTGGACGGCAAGGGCGAGGCGCTCTGGAAGTCCCTCGCCGCGACCTCCGGCGACCTGCTCGTGTTCATCGACGCCGACCTGCGCGAGTTCCGCACGTCCTTCGTGACCGGGCTGCTCGGCCCGCTGCTCGCCGACGAGGCGGTGGTCTACGTCAAGGGCTGCTACGACCGGCCTCTGCAGAACGTGCAGAGCGGCGGCGGCCGGGTCACCGAGCTCGTCGCGCGCCCCCTGCTCAACCTGCACTGGCCGCTGCTGGCCGGATTCGTGCAACCCCTCGCCGGGGAGTACGCCGGGCGTAGGTCCGTGCTGGAGAGCGTGCCCTTTGTCACCGGCTACGGTGTGGAGCTCGGCCTGCTGATCGACCTGCTCGACCTCGCCGGGCTCGACGCCCTGGCCCAGGTGGACCTGGGCCGCCGGGTTCACTCCCACCAGTCGACGGAGGCGCTCGGCGGGATGGCCGCCCAGATCCTGCAGACCTCCTGGTCGCGCCTGGAGCGCCAGAACATGATGGTCTCCCTGCACAGCCCCTCTCCCCGCCTGGCCCAGTTCCGCCGGGGCGCGAGCGGCCACCAGGTGAGCGTCCGGGACGTCGCCGTCGCCGAACGCCCGCCGATGATCACCGTTCCCGGCTACCGCCCGGCTCGCTGACCACACCGTACGAGCGTGATCCCGGGCGGCGTACGGAGCCCGCGATGCCGGGGAGCACATGGCCCGGCGGCATTCCCGCACGGCGGTGGACGGAACCCGCGACGGCGGTGAACGAGGCCTCCGGGAGCGGGGCCGCTCGCCGGTCGGTGCCGGAGAAGGGGCGGTCCTCCGGTTGCGCGGAGCGGACCGTCCGCCGGTAAAGTTTGGGTGTTACCGTTGGTAACGCACCCTGAGGAGGCGTGGACGATGAGCGAGAGCGGCTTCTGCCCGGAGCTGAGTGACGACGTGCGCGAGGTGCGGGACTGGGTACACGACTTCGCCCGCTCGGTGGTCCGCCCGGCCGGTGCCGAATGGGACGAGCGCGAGGAGACCCCCTGGCCGATCATCCAGGAGGCCGCCAAGATCGGGCTCTACTCCCTCGACTTCTTCGCCCAGCAGTGGTTCGAGCCGAGCGGGCTCGGCCTGACCGTGGCCTTCGAGGAGCTCTTCTGGGGGGATGCGGGCATCGGCCTGTCCATCGTCGGCACCGGCCTGGCCGCCGCGGCCCTCTCGGCCAGTGGCACCCCCGAGCAGCTGGGCGAGTGGCTCCCGCAGATGTTCGGCACCCCCTCGGAGGTCAGGCTCGGAGCGTTCTGCGCCTCCGAGCCCGAGGCCGGCTCCGACGTGGGTGCCATCCGCACCCGCGCCGTCCCCTCGGGCGACGACTGGATCCTCAACGGTGTGAAGACCTGGGCCACCAACGGCGGCATCGCCGACGTCCACGTCGTCGTCGCCTCCGTCGACCCGTCCCTGGGCACCCGCGGTCAGGCGTCCTTCGTCGTCCCGGCCGGCACCCCCGGCCTGTCGATGGGCCAGAAGTTCAGGAAACACGGCATCCGTGCCTCCCACACCGCCGAGGTCGTCCTCGACAACGTGCGCGTGCCGGGCTCCTGCCTGCTCGGCGGCAGGGAGAAGCTCGACGCCAGGCTCGCCCGCGTCCGCTCCGGCGAGCGGGCCGGGGAGCAGGGCGCGATGCGCACCTTCGAGACCACCCGCCCCTCGGTGGCGGCCATGGCGGTCGGCATCGCCCGCGCCGGATACGAGTACGCCCGCGACTACGCCCGCGAGCGCGAGCAGTTCGGCCGCAGGATCGGCGAGAACCAGGCCATCGCCTTCCTGCTGGCCGACATGGCCACCCGCGTCGACATCGCCCGCCTGATGACCTGGCGTGCCGCCTGGATGGCCCGCAACAACCGCACCTTCGGCCAGGCCGAGGGCTCCATGTCCAAGCTGGTCGCCGGTGAGACCGCGGTCTGGGTCACCGAGCAGGCCATCCAGATCCTCGGCGGGGCAGGCTACACCCGCGACCACCCGGTCGAGCGCTTCCACCGCGACGCCAAGATCTTCACCATCTTCGAAGGCACCTCCGAGATTCAGCGCCTGATCATCGGCCGCGCCGTCACCGGCCTGCCCGTTCGCTGAAAATGTCCGTTTCAAGAAACCGGCTCTGCGGGGCGTTTTTGGATCCCTGGTCCGTCACTGGTCCGTCAGAGGTCCGTCAGAGCCGGAAGTGCGTCTCAAGCGCCCGTGCCGGGCAACCGCGCCGAAGTCACACAGAGTGATGGTCGGGGTCGAGGGTCATCCGCTGCAGTAGACCTCGAAGGCGGCTGCGGCGGTCGTGCGGAGTGCGAGCCCCGATCGTCCCTGCCTGGCTCCAGGGATTAGAAGTTATGGGCGATGATCGTGTTCACCAGGTCTGGCCCAGGGAAGTCGGCCACCACTACGCCGGTCCTGCGCACGCTCCCCGTGGCCAGGTAGGTCAGCGCCCGCTCGTTCATCCCCTTGACGCCGAGCGCGCCGTAGGCGATCGACTTGGGCAGTGCCCCGCCGGAGGCGCTGAGGTGGTTGACGTAGAGGATTCCGCCGGCGCCGGCGCCCGCCTGCTCGAACTGGGCGCGCGCGGCGTTCCACTTCTGGGGGATGTGGAAGAGCGTCGGCAGTTGGTAATCGTCCTGAAGGTCCATGCGGTCGCCGTTCCAGCGCGGCCCGTAGCCGTGGCCGCTGCCGAAGTCTTGCAGGATGACGATGCGCCCTCTGGTCTCCCCGAGGGTGGGGATCCGGCCGTCGTATCCTGCGGGCGGCCGCCACAGATGGTCACGCAGTAGGTCCCGTGTGTCGGGGTTGTCGTTGATATACCAGTTCAGGGTCTGCTCGTAGCTGCGGGTGTTCTCGGCGGCTGTGTGCTCCTGCTTCAACCGCATCAGCACCGACTCCCGGGGGTGGCCGGCCAGGAAGGCGGCGACCGAGCGCACCACGTCGGTGAAGTTGGCGCGCAGGTATTCGGCGCCGTGGTGGATCGGGAAGGCGTCGCGGTAGTGCCGGGTCCGGATGTCCAGCATCCGCACACCGGCCTGAAGTTGGACGGGCAGCGCGCTTTCCTGGGTGAGTGAGATGATGGACGCCTGGTACGCCATGGTGTCGTGCGTACCCGGGATCGACAGCGCGGCCAGGCTCGCGCCGTCGGGGAGCCCGCTCATCCAGTCGGGGTTCGACGCCAGCTGCAGGTCGCCGCTGTGCCGGCCGGCCGCCCACGCCGGGGCGGCGGGTGCGGCCACGGCGAGCGCCATGGCGACGATGAGCGAGATGAACGCGGCCAGGACGCGCAACCCGCCCCGGCGGGCCGGGGCGGGCGGACGGGGAGCCAGGGGGATCACGGTGCCTCCGTGGGGGGATGGGGAGCACGCGCCAAGTAACCCTACTGATCAGTAAGGTGGCGGGAACAGCGTGGCATGGTGAGGGCGGCGGAGCCAGGCCTGAAGCCGAGCCGACCGGCCCCATGCCCGGCGAGCTCCGGTCAATCGTTATGCCCGGCTGTCGCAGCTCGGCAAGGCTGCCGTACCGCGATGCCTCAGGCGCCACTCGGTGTTGTTCGCAAAGCCTCCGGCGGCCAGGATGACGCCGTGCCCGCGGCCTCTCCGGTCGTAGATTGATCGACTTGCTTGACGTGAACCCGCTGAGGATCGTTGAGCCGGTATGTCTCAGGCCGCGGACCAGCCGCCATCCACCGGCACGATCGCGCCGTTGACGAACGAGGCGGCGTCCGAGGCGAGGAAGAGGGCGGCGTCGGCCATCTGCTCGGGCTGGGCTATCCGCTCGCCGAGTGCGAGCACGGGGCCGAGCCGGGCGGCGCCCGTCGGATCGAAGGTCGTGTTCGTGGCGATGCCGGTCATGGTGGGGCCGGGCAGGATGGCGTTGCAGCGGATGCCGTCCTTGGCGTACGCCCAGGCCAGGCTGCGGGTCAGGCCGACGACGCCGTGCTTGGAGGCGGTGTAGGCCGCTCCGGCCGCGCCGCCGCGGATGCCGGCCTCGGAGGCGGTGTTGACGATCGCGCCGCCGCCCTGGCGCAGCATGTGCGGCAGGACGGCATGGGTGACCAGGAAGGTGCCGGTCAGGTTGACGCGCAGCACCCGCTCCCACAGCTCGACCGGTATGTCGGCGGGCAGGGCCATGGTGTCCATGATCCCGGCGTTGTTGCACAGTACGTCGACGCGTCCGTACGTGCTGATCGCCGTCTCGACCAGCGCGGCGACCGATGCCTCGTCGGAGATGTCGGCGGTGGCGGGGACGGCGGCGTCTCCGATATCGGAGGCGGTTCGCCCGGCGCTGTCGGGGTCGATGTCGCAGACCACGAGGCGGGCGCCGGCCTTGGCGAAGGCGACGGCCATCGTCCTGCCGATCCCGGAGCCCGCGCCCGTGATGAGGGCGACGCGGTCGTCGAAGGTGCCGGTGGTCAAGAGTGCGTCCTTTCGATCAGGGCGGTTCGCCTGCCGGCCGGAGATGACGGCGGGGGCGGTGGTGGTGTGGCGGTGGTGGTGTCAGGACTCCGGCAGATGCGGCCCGAGGCCAAGGCGGTGGTGTCGTCGTGGTGATCGTGTCGCGGCGGCCGAGCCTGCCCGCCGTCGTACCTGTGGCGGGGGGACCGGCGTCGTGATCCGTCGAGCGGTCATGGCGTTTCCGGTAGCAACCGGACTATATAGTCCGGTTGCTACCATAGCCGCTGTGACTGTCACGCGTCGACCCAACAGAGGACCCAGTGCCGCGGCGGAGAACCGGGCGGCGCTGATAGCGGCCGCCCGCGAGGTCTTCGCCGACGCCGGATACGACGCACCGCTCACCACGGTCGCCCGCGTGGCCGGGGTCGGCCAGGGAAGCCTCTACCGGCACTTTCCGGACCGCATCAGCCTCGCGCTGGCCGTGTTCCAGGACAGTGTCGCCGACCTGGAGGCGCTGGCCGCCGAACCCGGCACCACCCTCGCCGACATGCTGGCTCTGCTCACCGAGCAGACCATCGCCTCGACCGCGTTCATCGACATGGTCAGCGTGCCCTCGGCCGGCGATCTCCGCATCGTCGAAGTGCGCGACCGCGTGGCGGACCTGCTGGCGGGCACGCTCGCCGAGGCCCGGCGCGCCGGTGAGCTCAGCGAGGACGTCACCGCTGATGACCTGGTACTGGCCGTCGGCATGCTCGCCGGGCTCCTCGCCAGGCTCCCGGCCTCCGAGCGGCGCACGACCGCCGAACGGGTGTGGACGCTGCTCCGCCACGGGATCGAGCCCTGACCGGGATCACCCGGCCGAGCCGGTCGGCGCCGAGCGCCTGACCGGCCTCGGGCGGATGAGCGCCGCACGACTCGCGGACGGGCCGGGGCGGAGGTGAGATGGGGTCTCTCCCCTGACAGGCTCGCGACGACCGCTCCGGCGAGGTGGCGGCCTGGTGCCCAGTGTCACCGGTGGGTCGATGCCGGCTCTGCTTCGATCGTTCGGAAAGGGGCGGGTGTCACAGAGGTGTGGCGCGTACCCACCCGCGGTCGTCGTTCAGGAATCCGGAGATGGTCAGGCCCACCTGGTTGAGGGAGTGTTCCAGATAGTCGTCGTCGAGGCGGTGGCTGAGGAAGGTCTGGGTCCAGCGCCGCTCGCCGATGGTGTACTCCATGGTGGCGTCGAGCAGGTCGGGGGCGGGGCGGCTGACCCGCGTCATGCTGACGGTGTGACCGGGGTCGGCGTCGCGTTCGAACGGCTGGACGGTGTCGTACCACTCGGGGGGTTGGCGCTGCAGGATGACGCAGCCGTCGGCGGAGACGTGCGCGCCGCAGGTGCGCAGGAACGCGGCGCGCAGGTCGTCGTCGGCGGTTTCGATGACGAACGACATCAGCAGCACGAGGTCGAAGGTCCTGGGCAGGGCCAAGGTCTGGATGGGAGAGCACACGGTCTCGGCGCCGCGGATGTGGGCGAGCATCTCGGGCGACTCGTCGACCGCGACGACCTCGTGCCCGAGTTCCAGCAGGCGGTGGGTGATCCGGCCCACGCCCGCGCCGAGTTCGAGGATGCTCGCCCCGGCCGGGATCGAGGCGTGGATGAGTTCGGGTTCGCCCCTGGGGGTGAGGGTGGTGTAGTAGTCGACCGAGCAGCCGTCCGGGGTGATCGGGCCAGGGCCCGTGCCGTTGTAGAGCCGTCGTGGAGTCATGATCTCCATTTTGTGCGGCGGCGCGCCGGGACGCGGGCGGAGAGAACGGGGTTATGGCCTTCACGTGATGGTCGCTCCCGGGCACCGGCCGGGCCGTCCGTCGTCGACGACATCACGTGGCGAAGCTCATCCGACGGCGGGGAGCGCGGAGACGATCTCTGGTTCGGCCCGCCGGGGAAGCCGTTGAGGATTCCCGATTACCGCACTAGCTCGCCGCCAATCGTATGCAAAAGCTTGTCATTTTTCTCCTACAGTGTCACCGTGGGGGAAACATGTCGACAATCGATAGCCTGCGCGGCCTGATCCTCAGCGGTCACTACGAGCCCGGTGACCACCTCGGTGAGGTCGAGCTGGCCGAGGCGCGGGGCGTCAGCCGGACCCCGATCCGCGACGCGCTGCGGCGGTTGCAGGCCGAGGGGCTGGTCGAGATCACGGCCAACAAGGGCGCCAGAATCGTGGTGTATCCCCGCGCCGATCTGGAGACGATCTTCGAGCTGCGCGCCAGGATCGAAGGGCTGGCCGTCCGGCAGGCGGTGGCCGTCGCGACCGAGCAGGACATCGCGGGCCTGCACGAGCTGGCGACGACCCTCGCCGAGCACGCCGGCCGCCGCGACGTCGAGGCGGTCTACCGCCTCAACGCCGACTTCCATCAGGCACTGGTCAGGCTCGGCGGCAGTCAGGTGCTGGCCCAGTCGATCAGCTCGCTGGTCCACTCACCCGTGTTGCTGCGCACCTACGGCGCCTTCGACTCCGAGGCCATGCGCCGCAGCGTCAACCATCACATCGAGATCGTGGCGGCCGTGCGCGCCGGAGACCCCGAATGGGCGGAGGCCGTGATGCGCGCCCACCTGTTCTCCGCCCGCGCGTCCCTGCTCGGTCCCCGTCGTCAGGAGAACAACACTTGAGAGGCCTTCCGCTCGGAGACATCCGAGTCGTCGAGCTCGGCCAGCTGCTCGCCGGGCCGTTCTGCGGCCAGCTGCTCGGTGACTTCGGCGCTGAGATCATCAAGGTGGAGGACCCCGGCCGGGGCGACCCCATGCGCCAGTGGGGCCGGGAGAAGCCGTACGGCCGGTCGCTGTGGTGGCCGGTCGTGGCCCGCAACAAGAAGTCGGTCACCTGCGACCTGCGCACCCCCGAGGGGCAGGACCTGCTCATCAGGCTGGTGGAGCGGGCGGACGTGCTGCTGGAGAACTTCCGGCCCGGCACGCTGGAGCGCTGGGGCATGTCCCCGGCCCGGTTGCACGAGATCAACCCCCGCCTGGTCATCACCCGGGTGACCGGGTTCGGTCAGAGCGGCCCCTACGCCCCCCGGGCCGGATACGGCTCGATCGGCGAGGCCATGGGCGGCATCCGCCACGTCACCGGCGACCCCGACCGGCCGCCGGCGCGCGCCGGCATCTCGCTGGGCGACTCCCTGGCCGCCACCCACGCCTGTGTCGGCACGCTCGTCGCGCTGCACGAGCGCGAGCGCAGCGGCAGGGGCCAGGTCGTCGACTCGGCGATCTACGAGGCGGTGCTCGCCATGATGGAGTCGATGGTGCCCGAATGGCAGCAGGCCGGCTACCAGCGCGAGCGCACCGGCACCGTGCTGCCCAACGTCTCGCCCAGCAACGTCTACCCGACCGAGGACGGCGACACCATCCTCATCGCCGCCAACCAGGACAGCGTCTTCACCCGCCTGGCGACCCTGATGGGCCGGCCCGAGCTGGCCGCCGACGAGCGCTACGCCACCCACGGCGCGCGCGGCGCGAACATGGCCGAGCTTGACGAGATCATCGCCGCCTGGACCGCGGGGATCCCCGCGGACGAGCTGCTTCGGTCGCTGCACGAGGGGGGTGTCCCCGCCGGGCGGGTCTACACGGCCAAGGACATGTTCGCCGATCCGCACTTCGCCGCCCGTGAGGCCATCGTCCGCGTCCCGCACCCGGACTTCGGCGAGTTGGCCATGCAGAACGTGGTCCCCAAGCTCTCCGACACCCCCGGAAGCGTGCGCAGCGCCGGGCCCGCGCTCGGGCAGCACAACGAAGAGGTCTACCGCGGGCTCCTCGGCCTGACGGAGGCGGAGTTCACCGGCCTGTCGGCTGCCGGAGTCATCTGAAACAGAGGGAGCCCCCCATGTTCCACCACCCCGCCGTCCGCGTCCTGGCGCCCGAGGGACCTCTCGCGCGCCGCGCGGAGGGTGCCCGCCATCCCCGGAGCCGCGGGTGATCAGGGACCACGACGAGGTGTACGGGCGTTCCCTGCCGTTCGGGGAACGCCCGGCGCTGATCCTCATCGACCTGATGCGCGCCTACTTCGAACCGGGCGCCGAGCTCTACATGGGCTCGCGCGACTGCCTGGACTCGGCCGCGCGGGTCCTGGCCGCCGTCCGTTCGGCGGGTGCTCCGGTGATCCACACCAGGGTCGCGTTCGGTCCTGACGGCGTCGACGGCGGCCTGTTCTTCCGCAAGGTGGCCCCGTTGCGCCACCTGGTGGACGGTGGCGGGCCGCTCGGCGAGCTGATGCCGGAGGTCGCGCCCGGGCCGGGGGAGACGATGATCGTCAAGCAGTACGCGAGTGCCTTCTTCGGTACGGTGCTGGCCTCGACGCTCAACGCGCTGCGGGTGGACACGCTCGTCATCGCGGGCGTGTCCACCAGCGGCTGCGTGCGCGCCACCGCCGTCGACGGGATACAGCACGGGTTCGTGCCGGTCGTGGTGCGCCAGGCGGTCGGGGACCGCGACCCCCGGCCACACGAGGCCAACCTGTTCGACATCCAGGCCAAGTACGGCGAGGTGTGGGACGAGGCGGCCGTGCTGGAACGGTTCGGTCTCCCGCCGGCCGTGAAGGGGCCGCTGACGGTATGAGGATCACCCACCTGGTCGGTGACACCGACCGGGTCTGCGGCCTGTCCGTACGCGGGGACCGGCGGCCGGTCCCCGTCGGCCGCACCATGACGACCTCGCGTACGCGTTCCTTGGGCCTTTTGGCATTTGCCTAGTCCGGACCTCTCACCGTTGCCATAGGGGAATCGAAGTTTCCAAAATTCGGATAACGACCCCCGCGTGAAAGCTGGTGAAGCATCATGCGCTCTTGGACGATCAGGGTCTGGGTGATCCTCCTGATCCCCTTCCTGTTCCTCACGGCCGCCCCCGCCGTCGCCGCCGACCTGTCCGCCCCGGGCTCCCACTCGGTCGGCTACTCCGACGTCAGCGTCTCGGCCTCCGGTCGCTCGTTCAGCGCCCGGGTCTACTACCCCGCGACCTCGGCGGGAAGCAACACAACCGTCGCAGCCGGGCAGTTCCCTGTGGTGGCCTTCGGTCACGGGTTCTTCCAGGGCATCGACAAGTACGCCTCTCTGGGCGGCCACTGGGCCTCCTGGGGCGTGATCACGATCATGCCGACCTCGCAGGGCGGCCTGTTCCCCAGCCACGGTGCCTTCGCTGATGATTTGAACGCCGCGCTGACCTGGATGGTGGCGCAGAACACCGTCGCCGGGTCGCGGTTCAATGCCCACGTGCGTACCGACCGGCTGGGGCTGTCGGGGCACTCGATGGGCGGCGGCGCCAGCGTGCTGGCCGCCGCGCGCAACTCGGCGGTGCGGACGGTGACGAACCTGGCCGCAGCCGAGACCAACCCCTCGGCCGTGGCCGCCGCGGCCACCACGGCGGTTCCCATGCAGCTGGTCGCCGGTACGGGCGACACCGTCGCGGGCCCGTCGGGCCACCAGATCCCCATCTACAACGCCAAGCTCGCTCCCAAGCAACTGCGCACGATCGTCGGCGGTTTCCACTGCGGCTTTACCGACTCCGGCGGCCTCGGCTGCGACAGCGGTTCGATTACCCGGGCCGCCCAGCAGGCGATCACCCGCCGGGTGACCACCGCCTGGCTGCTGTACCACCTCCGTGACGACGCCGCCCAGTACGACACGGTCTGGGGCACGGCCGCACAGACCGACCCGGACGTTCAGTTCCTCGGCGTCCAGTAACGGCACTCCGGCGCACCCGCCTCGGCTCGGGGCGGGTGCAGGGTCGGCGGCCACACGCCGGGTACGAACAGGCCCAGCACGAAGGCCCGCCCGGCCAGCGCCGATCGGCTTTCCGCGCCGAGCTTGGCGCGCAGCCGTACCAGGTGATAGTCCACGGCCTGGCGGGTCAGGTACAACCGCCGGGCGATCTGCGCGTTGGACGCGCCTTCGGCGACCAGCTGCAGCACCGTGCTTTGCAGCGGGCTCAGCGCGGGCGCGGCGGAGGAGATCTCGTCCAGTACGGTTACCACCCGCCAGGGCAGGCCGTCGGTGCGGTGTTCGACGGAGGCGCTGATCCGGGCGCGGATCACGGTGCCGTTCCCGCGGACGAGCCGTATCCGGGTCCGGTAGACATCGAGCCGCCCGAGGGCCAGCATCTGCCAATAGGGCCGCTGTGTGTCGATCTCGCCGGGCGCGAGCAGTTCTTCGGCCGGGAGACCGTCCAGTTCCTCGGTGGTGCGGGCCACCGCGGCACGGAAGGCGGGATTGCTCTCCCTGACCCTGCCGAGCCTGTCCACCGCTGTGATCGGGATCCAGGCGCGCTCGAAATACACCTGGTACCGGCCTTTCATGACCGCACCATAGATGATCTCCTCCGACCGGATTCATTCGCGTCACGGGGATCGAAGGCCACATGTCGTCGGCTGTTCAAGAGCATGTCGCGTGCGAGCCGCCACCGTCAATCGCCTGCGTGGTGGTGGACGTCGAAGGAGAACCACCCGTGATCGAGACCCATGCGCACCCTTGTTGCTCCTAGAGAAACAATGTTTCCAAGATGTAGGATCCATGAAACCGGAGGAAACGTCTAGGAGGCGACTGTGCCGAACCAGGTCGTGCAGATGGAGTCCGTCGGCCATGGGGCTGTTTCGGCGGCCAAGGAACCACCCGAAGGGCCTGAGGGGAAAATCCCTCCCGAGCCCGCCGCCGGAGCCGTCGCCGGCCACGAGCCGTGATCTCGGTCCTGTACGGCGGGCTGGCCCTGATCCAGGTGGCCCTGGCCGTACGGCTGGCGCGATCAGGCCGGTGGATCCCGTTCGCGGTCGCGACGGGGATCGCCTACGACTCGGCGGTCGTCGGAGCCGGGCGGCTGATCGGTGAGGGGCCGTGGCTGGAGGCGCTCAACACCGGCCGCTTCGCCGTCCACGCCATTCTCACCCCGCTCCTCATCGTCCACGGGGCGGTCCTCGTGCGCCGCGGCCTCGTCGTTCCGGCGTGGGGCCTCGCCGGTGTTCTGGTCGTCTTCGAGGTGGTGGGTCTGGCGGATCTGCGGCTGGAGCCCCGATGGTGGTCGGACACCCTGCGTTACGTTTCCGTGGATGCGCTGGGCCCGCCGATCCCGGCGCTGGTCACCACGGTGATCCTGCTGGTCGTGGGGCTCGTGCTGTGGGTGCGGTGGCGTACGCCCTGGCTTTTTCTGGGTGCGGCCGTGCTCCTGGCGACCGCGGGTGCCGCCGTGGCGTTGCCCGTCCTGGGCAACGCCGGTGAGGCCGTACTGATCGCGGCCATCGCGGCGACGGGCGACCGCGATGACGGACGAGTCTCCGGGATACGGCTGCGCGGTCAGAGACCCTCGCCGTCCCAGTAGCCGCGGGAGCGGGAGCGAACGGGAAGGCTTGAGATGATGGGGGCGGGAACGGGATCGCCCGACTTCCAGGCCCGGCCATGTCCCCGGTTGTGGGCGCCTGTGTCGGTGCGCTCGTCGGGGTGCTCCAGCGCGGCGGGGTCGGTGCCCCAGCCGAGGGCGGGCTGTCCTTCCCCGTGGTCGTGCGAGTGGTCGTGTGAGTGGTCATCGTGGCCGCCCTGCAGGCGGGCCGCGTCGATGGCCTTGGCGATGGCGATGAGGCTCCTGTCGGCGCCGTGACCGTGCAGGTGGACGTCCGTGTCGACGGCACCCTGCTCGCGGGCGTACGCCAGGGACGCCCGCAGCATCTCCAGGTCCTGCTCGGTGCGGCGGGAGGGACCCCGGCCCAGGTCGTGGGCGGACTGGGACCAGCGCATCCGGCCGCCTTCGGGGCCGTAGTTGATGGCCTCGCCGCCCCAGCGCACCCATTCGTGCTCGGTGTACCAGTTGTGCAGCTCGCCGTCGGAGCGCAGCAACCAGGTGGCGCCGCCCTCCATCGTGGTGAAGTGGCCGTGCTTGACCCGGGCGGGGCGGAAGAAGTAGGTGCCCAGGTCCAGGGTGCCGAAGTTGTACTCCATGTGGCCCTGGACGGTGTACGCCTCCTCGTAACAGGGGTGGTGGGCCAGCCGGTGGTCGGCCCAGCCCTCCTGGGCGTGGACGAGGCGGGTGTAGAAACCGGTGACCGGGTCGACGTGCAGGTACTTGATGAACAGACCGGGCATCGGCCCGGCGTTCGGCACCGCGTCCCAGTTCATGGCCTCGGAGTCGATGACGATGACGTCCTCGCGAGCCCCTTCCCAGCGCGGCGCGGCCAGGCTCTCCACGGGGTCGAAGCCGGCGTCGCCGTACTCGCGGTAGTGCAGGATCCGAGTGCCCTCGGCGAAGGTGACGGCGTCGGCGGGAACACCCTTGGGCAGGTAGAGATAGCCACCCTTGCCGATGCGGCGGCCGCCGTACGTCATCGATCCGTCGAGCACGTAGTACTCGGTGTTGGCGTGGTGGATGCCGGGGCCGCGGCCCCAGTCGGTGTGGAAGTCGAGGCGCAGGGAGCCGGAGCCGTCCTCCTCGTCGGCCGACAGCCGCCGCTCGCCGGCCCTGCCCTCGCCTCCGGGCAGTTCGGCGGCGTGCCAGACGTAGTCGTCTTCGTGGATCATTTCGACATGCGGCCGCATGAGCGGTTCTCCTTAGTGGTTGTCACGCAACTCGCGCTTGAGGATCTTTCCTGCGGCGTTGCGGGGTAGCGCGGGAACGAACTCGACCTGCCGGGGCAGCTTGGGGCCGGCCAGTCTGGTACGGCAGTGCGCCGCCAGTGCCTCGGCGTCGACCGGAGTGCCGGGCAGGGTGACCACGAAGGCGGCCACCTGCTCGCCCCACCGCTCGTCGGGCAGGCCCACGACGGCGGCGTCGGCGACGCCGGGGAAGGAGGTCAGGACCTCCTCGACCTCGCGCGGGGCGATGTTCACCCCGCCAGAGATGATCATGTCCTTCTTGCGGTCGACGATGTAGATGAAGCCGTCCTCGTCGCGCTCGACGATGTCGCCGCTGGTGAGGAACCCGTCGGGGGCGGTGCACGCAGCGGTGGCGGCCGGGTCGTCCAGGTAGCCGTTCATCAGGTACGGCGAGCGGCTGAACAGCTCGCCCCGGTCGGCGGGGTTCCCCTCGTCGTCCACCACCCTGACCTCGGTCATGAACCACGGGCGGCCCACCGAGCCGATCTTGCCGCGGGCGTCGGCCGGGCGGCAGTCGCTGATGATCCCGGCCTCGGTCGAGCCGTACAGCTCGTGCACCCCGACCCCGGGGAAGGTGTCCAGCACCCATTCCTTCAGCGCGCGCGGTAGTGCGGCGGCGTTGAAGTACAGGGTGTCCAGCGAGGACAGGTCGTGGTCGCGCAGTGCCTTCTCGCCCAGGGCGCGGAGCATGTGGGCGTGGGTGGGCACCAGGAAGACCGACTGGGCGCGCTCACGTTCGATCATCGCCAGCAGCCGCTCGGGGTCCCAGCTTCGCAGCATCGCGACCGTGCCGCCGGTGTGCACCGGCGCGTAGCCGAAGGCGAATCCGGCGCCGTGGTACATCGGGGCCACGGCGATCGTCCGGCGGCCGGGGCCCAGGCCCCACTCCAGGGCCGAGGCGTAGAAGGTGAGCGACCGCGACCGGTGGCTGATCAACACGCCCTTGGGGCGGCCGGTGGTGCCCGAGGTGTAGGCCACGCAGAACGGCTCGCGCTCGTCCACCTCGATCCGCGGGTCCCTCGCGCCGGCCGTGGCCAGGGCCGCGTCGTAGGACGGCCCAAGCCGGTTGCCGCCCATGGACAGGACCGTGCCGGGCAGCTCGACGCCGTCCACCGCCGCCGCCAGCGCCTCGTCCAGAATGAGGGCGCGGGCGGCGCAGTGCCCCAGGATGTAGGCGGCCTCGCCGGGGGTCAGCCGGGGGTTGAGCGGCACCATGACCAGCCCCGCCTTGGCGATGCCCGCCGCGGCCTCCGGATACTCCATCCGGTTGCCGAGCAGCAGCGCGACCCGTTCGCCCGGCCGCAGTCCGGCGGCCAGCAGGGCGTTCGCCAGGCGGCTGGACCGGTCGTCCAGGCCGCGATAGGTCAGTCTCCGGCCGCCGTCGACCACCGCGACCGTCGTGGGGGTGGCCGCGGCGAGTTCGCGGATCCCGCCGGCGATGGAGAGCTGCATAGGGCCCCTTCATGTTTCGTATGGAGAAACATTTTTCCATTATCGATAGCATGTCGCGGGTGAGACGTGCTCGTCAATCGAGAGTTCGGGCACCCGGGACGGGCGGGAAGTCGCCCGCGCGGCCGAGGAGTGCCGGGAGCGGAGCGCCGAGCCGCTCCCCGATGTAGGAGGCGGCCGAGAGCAGCCGGTCGAGGTCGACGCCGGTGGTGACGTCCGAGCGGCGCAGCGCGTAGGAGAGGTCCTCGGTGGCGATGTTGCCGGTCGCCGCCGGGGCGAACGGGCAGCCGCCGATCCCGCCGCTGCTCGCGTCGAGCGCGGTGGCGCCCGCCTCGACCGCGGCCAGCGCGTTGGCGTAGCCGGTGTTGCGGGTGTTGTGGAAGTGGAACCGCAGCGGCAGGTCGGTGACCTCGCGCACGGCCCCGGTCAGCCGTCGCACGTCGGCGGGTACGCCCACGCCGATCGTGTCGGCCAGCGCGATCTCGTCGGCCCCGGTGTCCGCGCACCGCCGTACCAGTTCGGCCACGTGAGCGGGCGCCACCTCGCCCTCGAACGGGCAGCCGAAGGCCGCCCCGACGGTCGCGGTGACCCGCAGTCCGGCCGCGTGGGCGCGGGCGGCGATCTCGGCGAAGGAGTCCAGCGCCCCCGCCACCGTCATGCCCTGGTTGCGCCGGCAGAAGGCCTCGGTCGCCACGATCGTGACGTTGACCTCGTCCACCCCCGCGGCCAGGGCCCGGTCCAGGCCGCGCCCGTTGACGATCAGGCCTATGTAGCTGAGCCCTTCGCGCCGCGGGACGCGGGCCATCACCTGCTCGGCGTCGGCCATCTGGGGAACCAGGCGGGGATGGACGAAGCTGACCGCCTCGATGCGGGTGAGACCGGCATCGGCCAGCGCCTCGATGTAGGCCACCTTGGCGTCGGTGTCGACCGGGACGGACTCGTTCTGCAGGCCGTCCCGGGGTCCCACCTCAACGATGCTTATACGGGGAGAAGACATGTTCCAGATGTATCAGTGTCGTATGCAACTAGCGCTGGGAGAGCACCGTGACGTTCTTGTCGGAGGCGTCTCCGAAGCCGTAGACGTAGGCCGCGGCCAGCGAGTCGCCGAGCGAGGCGCGCAGGAACAGCGCGCTCCACTTGGCGGCGGTGTCGATGCTCTCCTCCTGGGACAGCGTCTGCGCCGAGGCGTCGGGGATGGCGCCGGGCGGGGTCTGGGTGTCGGTGAGACCGAAGTGGTTGGCGCCGGTCACGGTGATGAGCGCCTTGGGCGGCGCGCCGAGGGCGTTGTAGGTCGCACCGGCCGCCGCCGGCAGGTTGTTGCCGTCCAGGCCGCCCTGGACGAGGGCGACCGGTACCCCGGCGTTGGCGATCGGGACGGCACCCCCGCCGGGCGTTGTCGTGCTCGCGCCGTAGAACACCGCCGCGCGCAGCGCCGCGGGACGCTGGTAGACGGGCCCGAAGCAGAACGGGACCGTGCAGGTGTTGCCGATGGCGAACAGCCCGGCGGCCCCGCCGAAGGAGTGCCCGAGCAGGACCAGCCGGTCGGCGTCCAGCCGCCCGGCCACCGGGGAGCCCGCGCGGGCGTTCTCCGCCGCCGCCCACGTCACGGCGGCGTTGGTCTGGGACTGCTCGGGGAAGAGCCCGGAGACCGGGCCGACGGCGCGCTGATGGTTCGGGACGGCCACGGCGAAGCCGAAACCGGCGACGATCTTGGCGAATTCGCTGTAGCTCTCCTTGGGCACGTTCGCGCCCTGCAGGAGCAGGGCGACCGGCAGGGAGGTCTGGGCGGCCGGGTAGTAGACGGTGGCCGGGTCGTTGCCGATCTGCGTCTCGTACCGGCCGACCCAGGAGGGCGACGTCAAGGTGGACGCGGTGGGCGCGGTGGCGCCGCCGGCGAGGGCCGCCGACGGCGTCAGCGCGGTCGCCAGGGTGAGCGCCGCGGCGACCAGCCCGGCGCGAATCCGCCGAGTGGATCCGGTGGAGAGAGTCATGTTTCCTCCAGGGGGTGTTTCAGGGCATGGGTCAGGAAGCGGCCGGCCATGCGGCGGGCCACGGCTGGACGGGGTGGGGATTCACGGCAGGGGGAAAGAAGCGCACGAAGACGGTCTTCGGCGCTCGCGTGAGCCTGCGCGCGACGGGGAGAAAGCGGTTGAGGACGGGCCCTCAGTGTTCGCGCAGCAGCCGGCCCGCGCCGTACACCTTGTCCTCGACGCCGTTGTCGCGCAGCGCCATCCACCAGGTGGCGGCGTTGATGGCGATGACCGGCTTACCGAGCCATCGCTCGGCCTCGTCGGCCAGGCCGACCATGGACAGGTTGGTGCCGCACTGCACGATCGCGTCCACGTCGGGGGAGTCCACCTCGATCAGCGCCTCGCGCAGCGTGGACTCGGTGACGTGCGCGATCGACACGGCCGTGGGGCACTTCAGACCCTTGACGGCGACCACGTCGAAGCCGATCTCGGAGAAGAAGCGCACCACGTTCTCGTCGCCGACCGGCTGGTAGGGGGTGACCACGCCGAGCTTGCGCGCGCCGTACAGGTTCAGCGCCCGCTCGCACGCCTCCGCGCCGGTCGCCACCTCCAGGCCGGTGAGGTCGTGGATCTGCTTGACGAACTGCCGGTTGCCCTCGACACCGCCCCAGAAGGTCTCGGCGGACATGCCCATCACCATGTGGTCCGGCTCGCAGGTCATCACCCGCTCGCAGGCTGAGCCGATCTCCTCGCGGATCTGGTCGAGCAGGCGTTCCATGCCCTCGTTCCCGGACATGTTCTGGTCGCGGATGTGGATGCGGCTGAAGTGCGCGGTGACCCCGGGAACGGTCATCCGGTAGAAGTCCGGCTCCACGATCGTGTTGGTGGACGGGGCGATCACGCCGAACTTGCGGCGCCAGCCAAGAGCGTCGGTCATCATACGGCCTCCAAGCGTCGGGTAGGGCGCGGCCGGAACGCGGCGATCGCGAACACCGCGCGGGGGACGGGGTACTCGATCACGGGATCACCCGGCGTTTCGAGAAGGGGGCCGAGGCGAACCGGGAGAGGATCTTGCCCTGGGTCAGCCAGCGGACGTGGGCGCCGTTGCGGGTCCGGGTCAGCGCCTGCTCCGCGAGCCACGGGGTGACGGTCTCGACCCGGTCGGCCAGGATGTTGAAGATCCGGGTGGCTCTGGCGAGTTCCTCCGGGGCGTAGCCGTGGGTGAGCAGGTCGGTGACGACCATGCCGGGGCTGAGCAGGCCGACCGAGACGCCGGCCGGGACCTCCTTGGCGAGGGCCCGGGTGAGGTAGGTGATCGCCCGCTTGGTCGCGCCGTAGACGGACAGGCCGGCGACCGTACGGCCGTCGCTGCCCAGCCCCTCCATGTTCCACACGTGGCCGCGGCCCTGCTCGATCATCCCGGTGACGGCGACCGCGCTGCCGTTGATCACACCGGTCAGGTTCACGCCGACGACGGCCGTCGCCTCGGCGTCCGGGAGCCGCCAGAGCGGCCCGCGTGTCTGGGAGATCCCGGCGTTGTTGATCCAGATGTCCACCGAGCCGAACCGGTCGACGGCCGCGTCCCACAGCGCCTGAACCTGGGCACGGTCGGCCATGTCCGCCGCCATCCCCAGCGCGTGATCGCTGTCCAGTGCGGCCAGTGCCTTCTCGACGGACTCGTCACTGCGGCCGCAGAGGGCGACCCGGTGTCCCCGGGAGAGGAACTCCCTGACCAGCCCGAGCCCGATGCCCCTGGTGCCGCCGGTCACGACTACGACCATCGAAGCACCCCGTGGACCACGGCGGCCGGCACGTTGCCGTCGAACAGTTCGTAGACGACCGCCATCGTCCTTCCCGCGCTCATTCCCGGGGTGGCGTCGATCACGAACTCGCGGCCCTTGAGCTTCCAGACGTCGCGGAAGTGCAGGCTCGAGTAGTTCGCCCTGCCGTACGCCTGCGCGTTGCCCCAGGCCTCGGGGCCCTCGTAGAAGGAACGGAAGCCGTCACGCCGCACCTCGACGGTGTGGCCGCGCTCCAGGGCTCCGGTCCAGGTGACGTGGTGGCGGGCCCGCAGCAGATCCAGCGGTTCCACCTCGACCGTGATGTCCACGGTGCCGCGCGGCTTCTGGTCGGCGCCGAAGACCTCGCAGGTGCCGGAGAAGGCGCCCGCGGTCTTGGTGGGCAGGATGTGGGGCACCGGCCCGTTCCGGGTCTCGGCCGCCAGCCAGTCCGCCACCTTGGCGGGGTCCCGGGTGTAGAGGCCGTTGAAGCAGCCGACCACGGCGGGACCCTGGTAGAGCATCGAGGAGTAGACCTGGATGTCGTCGTCGGCGAGGACCTGGTTCCAGGTGTTGAGGTCCACCTGCCAGCCGGGGCCGTAGTAGTGGGAGTCGACGAAGGAACCGTACGGCTGGCCGGTGCCGTAGAAGTCGGGTCCGGTGTAGACGCGGTTGGCGTCGGAGTCGACGACGCCGAACGCGAACGGGGCGCCGAGCCGGAACCTTCCGGCCATGGGGCCGCCGCCCTCCAGGCCGCCGTCCATGTAGTAGGTGGTCACGCCGTCGACGAAGTCCGAGGAGCGGCGGATGTCCTCATATCCCTGCCAGGTGCCGGTGGCGTCGAACAGGGAGGGACGGCCGTGCCACTCTCCGGCGATGCGCCGCTGCCATTCGCTGGGTCGCGTGGTGTCGCTCATGCCAGAAGTTCTCCGCGTACGAGATCGGACTGTTCCGGGCCGAGGAGGCGGGTGACCTGGTGCCAGACCGGGTCCACCTCCGGGCTGAACAGGTTGGCGCGGTTGGCCGTGTCACGGGCGGCGAGGTCGGTGCCGTCTGGGTCGGGCACGCCCTTCTCCACGAGGGAGAACCAGTGGTCGAGGTAGACCTCGACGGTCGTGCCGAGCTTTTCGAAGGCATCCTCGGTGGCCCGGCAGACGACCATCCAGGGTGACATCATCGCCCGCTGGCGGGGGCCGATGGCGGCGGGGGAGACGCCGTCGATCTTCCAGGCGGCTTCCAGCGGCTCCGTCAGCGGCAGGAAGCAGACGTCCAGATACCCCAGGTGGACGGCGAGCTCGGCCCGGGGGATCAGATCGAGGTGCATGGCGTGGTACTCGGACGAGGCGACCGAGTCGAGCGTGAAGTGCGGGACGGCCGACTCCGGCCGGGTGAACGCGAAGATCATGTGGCTGTCCAGCCCGATCGGCGGCACCACCAGGCTGACCGCCACGACCTTCTCCACCACGGCCGGCTGTGCCGGTGCGCCGGCCGGACGGAAGACGCGAAGAGCGCCCACCGGCGCCGGGGACATCGGGCCGGTCAGGTCCAGGTGCGACGAGGGCGACAGGCCGGTGGCGGCCAGCAGGCGGGACAGGGTGCGTTCACTCAGCGCTTCGGGCAGGCTCATGGCTGTTCTTCTCCTCGGGGCTTGTGCACCCAGGCGCGGGCGAGTTCGGGATTGTCGCGGCGGTCCGGGGAGGGGATCACCGTTGCCGAGCGTCGCGCGGCGTCGCCGGCGGTGGTCTCGTCGTCGCCGATCCACCAGCCCTGGTCGATCAGCTGCTGGCGCCGCCGCCGGTAGGAGACCTGGAGCGCGTCGCTGCGGATGTGCAGTTCGGCCGAGAGGTCGAAGGGCAGCAGCTCCGGTCGCTGGTTCTCGACGATCGGCCGGTCCTGCTCGAAGATCTTGCCGATCCGCTTGGCCGCGCTGGCGTCCGCCCACCTGCCGGTGAAGAAGGTCCGGTAACCGACGATCTTCACGAGGGTCCGGTCCCGGTCGAGCGGGATGTTGTGGTCGTACAGGATCAGGTCGCCGAACGGCAGCCGCACGTGCAGCTTGACGATGTTGGGCAGGTACCAGCCGTTGCTCACCACCACGTGCTGGCGTTCCTTGGTCCGGTAGAGGGTGCCCCAGATACCGGGTGCGGGCGGCGGGCTGAACAGCACGTCGGCCTCCGCGTGCCATTCGGCCTCGGTCACCTCGTAGTCGGGGATCTCCGGCTTGTCCGGGTTGCCGAACGCGCTGCCGTGGACGAACGGCGTGTGCGCCGCGTCGACCACGTTCTCCAGGGCGCGCTCGTAGTTGGCCTCGAGTACGGTCTCCCAGTAGACGGCACGGTACCTGGGGTCGTCGTGCTGGGGGATGTGCGGGATCGGCGGGCGCTCCTGCTCCGGCAGGTCACCGAGGAAGGCCCAGACCATGCCGTACTTCTCGACCACCGGATAGGCGTCCACCCGGGCCTTCTTCGGGATGCCCCGCCCCGGCGGGTTGGCCGGGATCTTCGTACAGCCGCCGTCGGATTCGTACTCCCAGCCGTGGTAGGGGCAGACGACACGGTCCTCGATGATCTTCCCCATCGACAGCGCGCCGCCGCGGTGTACGCACAGGTCGGACAGGCAGGCCACGCTGCCGTCGCGCTTGCGCCAGATCACGAAGTCCTGACCGAGGCAGGTGATCCGCCGCGGCCTGCCGTCGACCACGTGGGCGAACTCGATCGCGTACCAGAAGTTCTTCAGCATCTTTCCTCCTAACGGCGTTGCAGGTCAGGCAGGCCGTCGAGTTCCGATCGGGCATGCTCGTCACCGCACAGGTGTGTCCGCAAGAACGTGGTGATCAGCCGGGAGAGGATCGGTCGCGGTTCGGCCGTGGCCGGTAGGTCCAGGAAGGCTCGCGCGGCGGTCGGGTCCACCGGGTCGGCGATCCCGAAGTGGTTGGCCCCCTCGATGACGGCCAGCAGGTGGGATCCGTCCCGGTCGCCGAGTGCCTCGTCGAACGTCCGGGTGACAGGATCGGCCGGGTGTTCCTCCTGACCGTACCGGTCCGAGCTTCCCATGATCACACCGTCCCTGGTGCCGACCGAGAGCAGGACCGGGCAGTCCACCTGGGCGGGTACCACGGTCCCCGCGGGCCAGCCCAGCATGGTGGCCACCATGGTGTGCGCGCCGTAGGCGAACACGGCCTTCACCTCGGGGAGGTGCCGAGCCGACTGCAGGACCACCGAGCCGCCCGCCGAGTGCCCGCCGAGCGCCACCCGCTCCAGGTCGATCGCGCCCTTCAGCAGGTCGATCTCGGCCAGCGCGGCCAGGATCGCCGGGATCGCCGGGCAGGTCGGGCGCGACCCGTAGATCCCGGGCCGGGCGGCGTCCAGGTCGACGCCGGGCGTCAGCCCGTACTCGCCGCCGAACAGCTCACCCACCCGGTCGAAGGTCACACAGACGAAGCCGGCGGCCGCGATCTCGGTTGCGAGCCATCGATAGGCGTCCTGACCCACGTTGATCCCGGACAGGAACAGCACCACCGGATACGGGCCGCCCTCTGGCCGGAACACCCCGGTCAGCCGGTCGCCGTCCGGGGCCGCCGGGTAGTACACCTTCAGGTGCGAGGTGTCGAAGGGAGGATCGCCGCCGGTCTTCGCCGCCCACCACAGCGATCGGATCACGCGGGCCTCGGCAGCACGCGGTCGCCGCCCCACAGCGCCCGGACCAGCTTGTCGGTCGTCTCCTCACCGAAGTAGCGCACGCCCATGACGTTGGCGGGGTCGCGGTCGGCGATGTTCCGGCGGATCGCCAGATCGGTGGCGGCCAGCGCGGGCCGGTCGGCCTCGGGCACCGGGTCGGCCTCGTCCACCCAGCGCAGCCAGCGGTCGACGCGGGCGTCGAGCAGTTCGCGGACCACGTCGATGTGCTGCTGGGCGCGCGGGAAGGAGTAGCAGTACACGTTGGGCGACAGGCTCGCGCGGATGAACCCGGTCCGGCTGGTGAACCAGGTGAAGTCCGGGTTCTCCTCCTTGAACCGCACCCAGTCGGCGTCCAGTGGTGCGTAGTAGCGGTCGTAGTAGTCGGCCCGCTCGGCCAGGTTCACCCGCGGGATGAAGTCCTGGTAGAACCAGCCCCCCGGCCAGACCAGCAGCGCGATGCCCAGGTGCGGCACGTCGATCTGCGGGCCCAGCCAGGTGGTCAGGTGCAGGTTGGTGAAGCTCGCCTTCGGGTTTCCCAGCCAGGAGTGGACCATCCAGTCGACCTCCGGCCCGGTGTAGGCCTCGATCCGGCCGCCGGGCCCGTCGGGATAGCTGCCGTAGCTGTCGAACCGGTCGCTGGAGGGGTCTCGTGTCAGCTCGAACCTGGCGTCGATCTTCGCCTTGAGCTCGGCGAGTATCGTCCGCAACTGCTCGAACGTCTCGGTGACGTCTATGGCCGAAGACTCGTCGAGCATCTGCTCGACGTGCTGCAACGTTTCCTTCATGAGCTTCCTTCCTGAAGCGCGCCCGCCAGCCGCCACGGTCTGCCGTCCACCAGGTCGGTGCCGCGTGAGACGTGTCGGTTGACAGCCTGCGCCGGGTAGAGATCGGCGCTTACCAAGCGGTCACCGTTCTTGACCGGGGTGACGAGTGGGTGGCTGATGCGACCGCTGAACGGGCCCTCCCAGGCGGCCCAGAGGGTGAAGTCGCGCGGTGTGGCCAAGATGGTCCCGGCCAGGCCCGCCGGCCCGTCGTGACCGGCGGCGACGACGTTGAGCCGGTTCTCCGCGGCCCGTTCCAGCAGGCCGTACTCCAGCTCCCAGGGTTCGGAGGGGGTGAACGGCACCGCGACGACGTCCACGTCGGCCAGCGCCGCCAGCCGGAACGTCTCGGGAAACACGGCGTCGTCGCCGACGATGACGGCGAGTCGTCCCCAGGGCAGTTCGAAGATCTCCAGACCGTCGCCCAGCGAGGTGACACGCCCGGCGTGCCGGGTGACGGGGTGCAGGGCCCGCTGCCGTCCCACGACCCCCTCGCCCGAGATCAGCAGTCCC
This sequence comes from Streptosporangium sp. NPDC005286, assembly GCF_040607515.1. Classification (NCBI taxonomy): domain Bacteria; kingdom Bacillati; phylum Actinomycetota; class Actinomycetes; order Streptosporangiales; family Streptosporangiaceae; genus Streptosporangium; species Streptosporangium sp. NPDC005286. The sequence goes on from NZ_JBEXGU010000046.1 coordinate 42,791, forward strand.
TCGTGCGCCCCCTGGCGGATCTCGCTGAGCACCACGTGCGCCGCGGTCCCGCGGACGGCTCGCGCCGCCTCCTCGGCACTCACCCCGCACAGCTCGGGGAGCACGATCAGTTCCGCCCCGCCCGCGACCGCCTGCCCGATGAGCTCTCCGGCGGTGCCCGGCTCGTCGTGGGGCCGCACCACGGCCACGGCCAGGCGCTCGGCTCCGGCGGGTGCCCGGCGGCCGCGGGGCTCGGCGGAGATCGGCCGGTAGAGGGCGGGGCGGCGGGCGGTGAGGATGTCCGTGCCGTCGGGGCGGAGCTTGGAGTCGGCGAGGGTGACGTCGATGTCGGCGACGACCACCGCCTCGCCGGTCCGAGGAGCTCTGGCCACGACCGTGCCGTCCGGGGCGACGATCTGGCTCTCGCCCGCGCCGTGCAGCCACTCCGGCGGGACGCCGAGCCCGGCGCCGACGGACTCCAGCATGTCGGCGGGGATCAGCGGCCCGACCTTGTTGGCGGCGACCACCCACACCTTGTTCTCGGCGGCGCGGACGGGGATGTGCAGGCTCGCCTCGTCCACGGCGAACGAGTTCAGGCTGTTGAGCAGCACCTGCGCGCCGCGTAGCACCAGCCCGCGGGTGACCTCGCTGATCACGCCCTCCATGCAGGCGTACATGCCGAGCCGGCCGAGTTCGGTCGCGATCACCGGGCCCACGGCCGTCCCGGGATCGAGGTGGTCGTTCTCCGCGCCCATCAGGGTCTGCTTGTCGGCCTCGCCGAGGAGGGTGCCGTCCGGGCCGTAGAGCAGGGAGGCGCCGGTGGTGCGCCCGTCCTCCCTGGCGAGGGTGACACCGATCTTGACATACGCGCGGTGCCGGGCGGCCCGCTCGGAGACGGCGGTGAGAAACGGGTCCCCGTGGCGGCAGGCCAGCCGCCGGGCGTGCGCGCGGTCCTCGTACCAGGACAGGTGGTTGCAGAACTCGGGCAGCACGATCAGTTCGGCTCCCCGGGCCGCGGCCGAGTCGATCGCGCGCAGACAGGCGGCCAGATTGGCGGCCGGGTCCTGGCCTGTCTCGAGTTGCGCCGCGGCGACGCGTACCATGTGCACTCCTCGATTGTTACGTCTAGAGAAACGGTGTTTCCGAGACATAGGATCTCGCGAAACCGGAGGAAATGTCTAGGAGGCAATCGTGCTGACCCATGTGGTGCTGATGAAGTTCACCGACCCGCGGGACGCGCCGAAGGCCAGGGATCTGCTCGAGGGCATGGGTGGCCGGGTCGAGCAGATCCGGGATCTCGTCGTCGGCCTGGACATGATCGGGTCGCCGGTCTCCTATGACCTGTGCCTGGTCACGCGGCACGAGTCCGCCGAAGAGTTGTGCGGTTACCAGGAGCATCCGGCCCACCTCGAGGTGGCGGCCTGGCTTCGCCCGAGGCTCGCCGCCCGTGCCGTGGTGGACCACGATTCGTGATCCAATCCTGCTAGTCTCCTCTCCCGAAACAACGTTTCTCTATGAGAAACACCGTGCGGGGCTGGAGGATGAGATGAGAAAGCTCCACTTGAACGCCTTCCTCATGGGCGTGGGCCACCACGAGGCCGCCTGGCGCATCCCGGGCGCGGACCCGTCCAGAGTCACCGATATCCGGCACTACCAGGAACTGGCCAGGACCGCCGAGCGGGGCAAGCTCGACTCGGTGTTCCTGGCCGACTCCCTGTCCTTCTGGGGCGACATCAAGTACCACACCCTGGGCGGACTGGAGCCCCTGACGATGCTGGCGGCGATGGCGGTGGTCACCGAGCACGTCGGCCTGATCGCCACCATGTCCACCACCTACAACGAGCCGTTCAACGTGGCGCGTAAGTTCGCCTCGCTGGATCACATCAGCGGTGGCCGCGCCGGGTGGAACATCGTCACCTCGGCCAACGAGTCGGAGGCGCGCAACTTCGGCGGGAGTCTTCCGCTGCACGCCGTCAGGTACGCCAGGGCCACCGAGTTCGTGGACGTGGTCACCAAACTCTGGGACAGCTGGGAAGACGGTGCCGTCGTCGGCGACCAGTCGGAGGGCATCTACGCGGACGTGGAGAAGGTCCGCGCCGTCGAGCACGAGGGAGAGCGGTTCAGGGTCAGCGGGCCGCTGAACATTCCCCGCTCGCCGCAGGGCCGGCCGCTGCTGGTCCAGGCGGGCTCCTCGGAGGACGGCAAGGAGTTCGCCGCCCGCTATGCCGAGGCCGTCTTCACCGCGCAGCCGGTCATCTACTCGGCCCAGGCGTTCTACGCCGACTTCAAGAGGCGGCTCGCGAAGTACGGCAGGAGCCCCGAGGACGTGGCGATCCTGCCGGGCCTGTCGCCGATCATCGGCTCCACCGAGCGTGAGGCGGCACAGCTGCAGGAGGAGCTCGCGTCGCTGGTCGTTCCCGAGTCCACCGTCGCCACGATCTCCGAGATGCTCGGCGTGGACCTGACGAAGCACCCGCTCGACCAGCCGCTGCCCGACATCCCCGGGGTGGTTGAAGGCCAGCGGAGCCGGGCCGGGGTCATCGTCGACCTGGCCAGGCGGGAGAACCTGTCGCTGGAACAGCTGATCCGCCGCCTGTCCGGCAACCGGGGGCACCGCGTGGTGTCGGGCACCCCCGAGCAGATCGCCGACCAGATCGAGGAGTGGTTCGTCAAGGGCGCTGCCGACGGCTTCAACGTCATGCCTCCGACGCTGCCCGGCGGCCTGGCCGACTTCGTCGATCACGTCGTGCCGGAACTGCAGCGCCGGGGCCTGTTCCGTACCGAGTACGAGGGCCGGACGCTCCGCGGGCACTACGGTCTCGCGCGTCCCGTCGTGGCACACGCGTAGCGGTCAGGCGCCGGGGACGGCCGCGACCAGTGCCCTGGTGTAGTCGTGCGAGGGCCGGCCGAGCACCTGCTCGGCCGGCCCTGTCTCGACCAGCCGGCCGGCGTGCATCACCGCGACCCGATGGGCGACGGCGCTCACCACGGCCAGGTCGTGCGAGATGAACAGGTAGCCAAGGCCGCGCTCCTCCTGCAGCCGGAGCAGCAGGTTGATGATCTGGGCCTGCACCGAGACGTCCAGGGCGGTGACCGGCTCGTCGAGCACCAGCAGGTCGGGAGAGAGGGCCAGCGCCCTCGCCATGCCCACCCGCTGCCGCTGCCCGCCGGAGAGCTGGTGCGGGTGACGGCCGGCGAGTTCCGGGTCCAGGCCCACCTCCGCGAGCAGGCCGGGCACGTCCCCGCGCACGTTCTGCAGGCGCAGCGGCTCCCGCACGATCTCCCCGACCGTCCAGCGCGGGTTCAGCGAGGTGGCGGGGTCCTGGAAGACGAGCTGGAAACGGGGCCGCAGCGGGCGCAGCCGCCGGCGTGACAGGGCGGCCAGCTCCACCCCGTCCAGGCGCACGCTCCCGCCGGTGGGCTGCGTCAGCCGCGCCACGCACCGGGCCAGCGTCGACTTCCCGCAGCCGGACTCGCCCACGATCGCGAGCGTCTCGCCCCGGTCGACCTCGAACGTCACGCCGTCCACCGCACGCAGCGCGCCGTAGCTCTTGCGCAGGTCCGTGACGCGGAGCAGCGGTTCAGCCATCCTGCACCGCCCAGCAGGCCACGCCATCGGCGAGTGGCGGGGTCTCCTTCGCGCAGCGGGCGAGCGCGGCGGGACAGCGGGGATGGAAAGCGCAGCCGGGTGGTCGCGACCTGGGCGCCGGTGGGTACCCGGGGATCACCGGTAGCGGCCCCCGGCCCGTACCGATCCGCGGCCGGGATCGCATGAGTGCGGCGGAATAGGGGTGGCGCGGCGCGCCAAGGACCTCCTCCACGGTTCCCGTCTCGACCAGGCGGCCGGCGTACATCACCGCGATCCGGTGCGCGGCCCCGGCGACGAGGCCGAGGTCGTGGCTGACAAGCACGGTCGCCGCTCCCGTCTCCCGCTGCGCGGCACGCAGCACCTGCATGATCTGCTCCTGGACCGTGACGTCCAGCGCGGTGGTGGGCTCGTCCGCGATCAGCAGGGACGGCCGGAGCGCGATGGCCATCGCGATCACGATCCGCTGCCGCATCCCGCCGGAAAGCTCGTGCGGGTAGACCCCGGCCCGCTCAGGGCCGATGCCGACCTGCTCCAGCAGCTCCGCCGCCCGTCGCCGGGCCCCGGTACGGTTCGCGCCGTGGATCCGCAGCACCTCCGAGATCTGTACGCCGATCCGCATGAGCGGATCGAGCGATGTCGCCGGGTCCTGGAAGACGAAGCCGATCTGGCGCCCTCTGATCCGTTCGAGCCGGGCCTCGGTGAGTTCGGCGCCGTCCAGAAAGGCCGTCCCTTCGGTGACCTTGGCAGGGCCGGGCAGCAGGCCGGCCACGGCGAGCATGGTCATCGTCTTACCCGACCCCGACTCGCCGACCATGCCGAGCACCTCGCCCGGCCGTACTTCGAAGGAGACGCCGTCCACGATCCGCACGCCGCCGGCGGTCACCACCAGGTCCTTCACCTCAAGCATGGTCGTCCGTCCGAACGTCGAGGGCGTCACGGAGTCCGTCGCCCAGCAGGTTGACCAGGAACACGGTCAGGGTGAGTGCCAGCCCCGGCCACAGCGGGATCCACCAGGCGGTCTCCAGCAGCTCGCGCCCGTCGTTGAGGATCGTGCCCCAGGAGGGGGCGGGGGGGCGCACGCCCAGGCCGAGGAACGACAGGCCGCCCTCGACGAGCACCATCGTGCCGACCACGAAGGTCCACATCACCAGGTTGGCGCCGGCCACCGCGGGCAGCAGATGCCGGGTCAGCACGTTCAGGTGACCGGCGCCCGCTCCGATCGAGGCCGCCACGTAGTCCTCTCCCCTGACCTGCCTGACGATCGTCCGGGTCACCCTGGCGGAGGTGACCCAGCCGGCGAGGGTGAGCAGCGTGATCAGAACCGGTGTCGAGGAGCCCACGACGCCAACGGTCGCGATCGCCAGCACCAGGAAGGGAAAGGCGATCCACAGGTCGCCCAGGCCCATGATCAGCCGGTCGATCCAACCGCCGAGATAACCCGAGAGCAGCCCCACCACGATTCCCGCCGCGCAGGCCAGCGTGCTGGCCGCGAAGCCCACCAGCAGCGAGGTCCGCCCGCCCGCCAGGACGCGCGCCAGCAGATCGCGGCCGAGCTGGTCGGTGCCGAGGGGGTGGCCGGCCAGCGCGCCCTCCATCCAGAACGGCGGCGCCAGTTTGGCCGGCAGGTCCTGCTCCAGCGGATCCACACCGAGCAGGGACGGCCCGAACGCCACCGCGAGGGCGATCAACGCCAGCCCCGCCAACGCGATCCGCACCGACGGCCTCATCCGGCCGCCTCCCTTCTGACCCTGGGGTCGGCGAGTGCGCCGAGTACGTCGCCGAGCGCGCTGACCGCGACCACCAGCACGGCCACCACGAACACCGTCGCCTGTACGATCGGGTAGTCCTGCTGGAAGATCGCGTCCACGAGCTGCTTGCCGATCCCGTCGTAGGCGTAGAGCTGTTCGACGATCACCGTGCTGGACAGCAGGTAGGCGCTGTCGACCACGAGGAAGGCCAGTACCGGCGGGAAGGCGTTGGGCAGCGCGTGCCGCGTGAGCACGCGCAGGCGGCCGCCCCCCTTGGCCCGGACCGTCCGGATGAAGTCCTGCTCGATCGCCTCCAGCAGGCCGGCCCTCACCAGTCGTACGACACGGGCGACGGTGAAGGCGGCCAGGGTCAACGTCGGGAGCACCGAATGCAGCAGGCTCTCCGAGCCGTAGCTCGGCAGCCAGCCGAGCCAGAGCGCGAAGACCAGCAGGAGCAACAGGCCGAGCACGAAGTTCGGTACCGCCTGGGCGACCGCGGCGCCCGTCGTGATCGCCCGGCCCGCGGGGCGCCGGGCCCGGGCCGCGGCGAGCATGCCGAGCGGGACGCCGATCAGCAGGGCGAGCGCGAGCGTGGCACCGACGATCTGCAGGGTGAGCGGCAGCCGGACCAGCACCGCGGAAACGGCGGGCTCTCCCGTGCGGGAGGAGACACCGAAGTCCAGCCGGGCGACATCGCCCAGGAACGCGCCGTACTGCGTCCACAGCGGCAGGTCCAGGCCGAGCTCGCGGCGGACTCTGTCGATGTCCTCCGCGGTGCCGCCGGGTCCCACGAGGACAGCGGCGGGATCACCGGACAGACGCAGGAGGAAGAAGAGCAGGGTCAGCACGCCCAGTACCGTCACGGCGAGCCGGACCAGCCATACCGCACCCGTGCGAAGAACGCGCGGGCCTGTGCGGTCTGCTTTCATGCATTCTTCTTGGATTCGGCGAACAGCACGTGGCCGTCGCTGTTGAGCTTCAGGTCGGACTTGGGCGAGTGCATGTAGACCGTCTTCGGCCAGGCCAGGAAGACCACCCCGGCCTCGTCGTGGAGCCGCTTGGCCATCGCCTTGATGGTCGCCTCCCGGTCGGCCTGATCCATCTCGGTCTGGCTGCTCGCGAACAGCTTGATGTACTCCTCATCGTCCACGTGCCGCTGCACGCCCTCGGGTTGCGGCCCGAAGCGGCTGACGCCGGCGATGTCGTGCAGGTCGACGTAGTCGGTCTGCCAGTAGAGCAGGGGAACCTCGCTCTTCTTCAGCAGCGTGGTGATGAAGGACGACAGGTCCTGGATGACCACCTCGGACTTGACTCCGACCTTGGCGAGGTAGCCGGCGGTTATCTCGGCCTGCTGCTTGAAGATGGCGGTGGTGGCGATGTTCAGGGTCAGCCCCTCGGCACCGGCCTCCTTGAGCAGGGCCCTGGCCCGCTCGGGGTCATGCGGGAAGGCCTCCAGAGAGGGGTCGTAACCGACGTAGCCGGGTTGGAGCAACTGCCCGGTGGGCACCTCGCCGTAGCCCGACAGCCCGGACCTGACGAACTCCTCCTTGTTGACGGCGAGGTTGAGCGCCAGCCGCACCCGCTTGTCGCGTAGCTTGGGCTCCACCTCGCCGATCATGCTCAATATCGCGCACGAGCCGGCCGAGACGGACTTCGCGACGAACGAGCCGGTCAGCTCCGCTGCCACCGCGGGCGGCAGGCCGTAGGCGCCGTCCACCTCGCCGGTGCGTAGTGCGGTGGTCAGCGTGCCCGGGTCGGGGATGGCGACGACGCGGCCGGTCTTGATGCTCTCCGACTTCCGCCAGGCGTCGGGGAACGCCTCCAGGTCGATGCTCTTGGCCGGGGTGTAGGCGGTCACCCGGAAGGGGCCGGTGCCCGAGGCAACGGTGCCCGGCTTCTCCGCGAAGATCGCCGGGTCGGTCATGCCCAGCCTGGCCAGGCGGTTCAGCAGGATGGGGTCCGGCTTCTTCGTCATGATCCGCACGGTGTCCGGGCCGACCACCTCGGCGCCGGCCAGCGTGCCCATCTGCCCGACGCGGAAGGCGAACGCCGGGTCGCCGGAGAGCAGCCGCTCGATGTTGGCCTTGACCGCGGCGGCGTCGAAGGCGCCGCCGCGGTGGAACCTCACCCCCTGACGGAGCGTGAACTCCATCGTGAGGTCGTCGATCGTGCGCCAGGCGGTGGCCAGAGCCGGCTCCGGCTTGCCGCTCGCGCCGAACGCGACCAGCGGTTCGTAGACCTGGGCGTTGAAGGTGGCTCCCACGTTGGAGAGCGCGGCGGCCGGATCGAGGGAGTTGGTTATGGCCGTGGAGGCGACGATGAGCGGCGCACCGGCCGTCGCCGTCGCCGCCTTCTTCGGCGTGGTCGCGCACCCGGTGGCGAGCGCCGCGGCAGCCAGCCCGCCCATCTGCAGAATCCTTCGGCGAGTGAGTTCCACGACGCCACCTTTCCTGTATCTCTGTGAGATACGCCGTTACGATAGAGGAAACCTAGGAGGGAATTTTGGGATCGTCAAGGGGCGTGGCGCGCCGGCTGGGAGACGTCCGCTGAGAGCTCTGCCGCGGCGAGGTGCGAATGCGGGCCGAATGCCTTCGACCTGTCGTGACCTGCGGCATCGCCGAGGTCGCTGAACAGCCGTGGCGCCTCCGGCGGGGCCCGGAGCGCTCACGGCGGGTCTGCTGGACTGTGATCAGCCGGGGTAGGCCCCCGCGGCCATGCCGCCTCCGCCGGGGCGGAACGCGGCCGGGGCGTGGACGACCGCGGACTGGACGTACTCCAGCAGTCCCTCCTTGCCGTATTCGCGGCCGTATCCGCTGCGCTTGACCCCGCCGAAGGGGGCGCGCAGCGACATCCCGGTGCGGTTGTGGGTGTTGACGAAGACGAACCCGGCCTCGAACCGGTCCGCCAGAGCGAAGGCGCGCTCCTCGTCGGCGGACCAGACGGAGGCGCCCAGGCCCAGCTCGCCCGCGTTGGCGCGGGCCAGCACCTCCTCCTCGCCGTCGTAGACGAGCAGGGGCACCACCGGGCCGAACTGCTCGTCGGCCACCAGCGGGGCGTGGTCGTCCAGGCCGATGACCAGGTGCGGTGTCACGAAATATCCTGATGACGGGTCGTGGCCGGGTACGGATCGGCCCAGCGGCACGGCCCTCCCGCCACCGGCGCCCGTCGAGGCCGCCACCAGCGCGCCGATCCGGTCGGCGGCGGCGGCCGAGATGACCGGGCCCATGGTGACCTCCTCCGCCAAGGGGTCGCCGACCACCAGGACGCGCTCCGCCGCCGCGAGGTACGCCTCGATGAACTCGGTGCTCCGCGCTCGCGGCACGTACAGCCGTTTGGCCGCCATGCACACCTGCCCGCCGGTCGCGAACGACGCCATGACCAGCCGCTCGTAGTCGGCGCCGGTCAGCGCGAAGTCCGGCAGGAAGACGGCCGGGTCGTTGCCGCCCAGTTCCAGCACCGAAGGAGTGATCATCGCACCGGCCGTCGCGGCGATCTCCCGCCCGGCGGCGTCGCCGCCGGTGAACGCCACCTTGCGGACGAGCCGGTGGCCGACCAGCGCGCGGCCGGTCTCCGCGCCGCCGTGGATCACCCAGGTGGCGGGCAGCGTGGCCGCGATCTCGGTGACGGTCAGCGGCGCCAGCGGGGACGGTTTGAGCACGACCGCGTTGCCCGCCACCAGCGCGGGCCCCAGCTTGAGCATCGCCAGGATGATCGGGGCGTTCCACGGGGTCACGCAGCCCACCACCCCGTACGGCTTGCACCGCACCACCAGCCGCCCGGCGGCGTCGTCGACCTCCACGGAGGCCAGTGCCGCCGGGGCGCGGTCACAGGTCCAGCGCAGGAACGTGACGGCGAATCCGATCTCGCCGCGGCAGTCGGCCAGCGGCTTGCCGGTCTCCCGGGCCAGCAGCGTCGCCAGCTCCTCCAGCCGGGCGGCCACGGTGTCGGCGGCGTGCCGCAGGGCGGCGATCCGCTCCGCGACCGGGATCCGCGACCACTCGCGGAACGCGCCGTCGGCGCGGTGGACGACCTCGTCCACCCTGGCGGGGTCCGTGACCGGCACGCTTCCGACGAGTTCACCGACGCGAGCCGGATTCTCCCTGAAGATCAGGTTCTCACGCATCGGATCCTCCTTGAGCGGGCCCTTGTCCCGCGGTCGTACGGGCGAGACGAGGGCCCGCGCAGGGCCCGTGACCGCACGGAGCCCGTGACCGCACGGAGCCCGGCGGGCGCGAGCCGCACCGCTCGTTCCCGGGCCGCCGAGCGGGGTGTTCACCTGGGCGGAGTCACCGGCACGCGCCTCAGGGGCGCCGCCTTCCGTGGAGGGCGAAGCCGCCCTCCACCCCGACGACCCTGGCGCCTGTGAAGAAACGGAGGGTCTCGTGGGTGCCCTCCTCGCCCAGACCGGACAGGCCCCAGGCCGGTCGCGGGGTGGACAGGTGCAGGCTCATGACGCTGGAGCCGTTGACCTTCACCTCGCCGGCCCGGACACGCCGGGCGACCGCGAGGGCCCGCTCCTCGTCCGTCCCCACGACGTACCCCTCCAGCCCGTACGGCGTGGCGTTGGCCAGGCCGACCGCCTCGTCCACGGTGTCGTAGGGGACGACCGCCGCGGCGGGGCCGAAGATCTCGTCGGTGAGGTCGGTGCCGGTGATCAGTGTGGGAGCCAGGAAGTTGCCGTCCTCCGGCACGGTCCCGTACGACACGGCCCGGCCCCCCGCGGCGGCGATCGCGTCGCGGACCCGTCGCAGATGAGCGGAGTGGATCAGCGGGCCGAAGTCCGTCTCCTCCTCCAGCGGGGGACCGGCGCGCAGCGCGCGCAGCCGCTCACCGACGGCCTCGACGAGTTCGCCGAGGCGGTCGCGGGGCACGATGAGGCGGCCCAGTGCCCGGCACCACTGGCCGTTGAGCGTGGTGAGCAGGTCGGCCGCGGCCCGGGCGGCGGTCTCGGTGCCGGCGTCGGGCAGGACCACCAGGGGGTTGTTGCCGCCGAGCTCCAGCTGGGCGGGGCGCAGACCGGCGGCGCAGGCGGCGGCGACCGACCGGCCCCCGGCCAGGCCGCCGGTGAAGGAGACCGCGCGGACGCGTGGGTCGCCGACCAGCCGCTCGCCCGTCCTCGGGCCGCCCTGGACGAGCTGGAAGACACCCGGGGGGAGCGTCTCATGCAGGACCCGGGCGAGCAGCTGGGAGCCGTAGGGGGCGTATTCGCTCACCTTGAGGATCACCGGACAGCCGGCGGCGAGCGCGCTGGCGGTCTTGTGCGCCGCCATCGGCGCGGGGGCGTTCCACGGCACCAGACACAGGGCGGGCCCCAGGGGAAGCCGGTGCACCTCCACCGTGCGGCCGTCCTCACGGATCTCGGTGCCGAGCAGCCGGCCCCCGCGCAGTTCTCCCGCGGCCAGCCGGAACGCGCCCCCGATGATCATTCCCAGCGGGGCGGTCTGGCGGATCGGCACGCCGGTGGCGAAGGACTCCAGGGCGACGATCGCCGGGATCCGCGCTTCGAGCGCGTCGGCGACGGAGTCAAGGATCTCGGCCCGGCGTTCGGACGAGGTCGCCGCCCAGGAGGCCGACGTGTTCTCGGCCGCGGTGAGCGCCGCGCCGACCCGGGCGGCGGAGGTGCCCACGGCCCGGGTCACCGGCTTGCCCGTCGCGGGGTCCTCCAGGTCAAAGCCCAGGTCGTCGGTGCAGGTGGCCCAGGTGCCGTCGACCAGGTCCTGGACTTCGGGAATGTCGATCATGGATGCTCCAGGGCTGTTCTCGGGTGCGCCCGGTCGTCTCACGGACGGTCCGCGATGGCGAACAGTTCGTTCTCCTTGGCCTGGGTGACCATCTGGGCGGCCTCAAGTTTGCCGCGTTCGGCGGGGAAGGTCATCACCAGCCCCATCGCGAGGTCGCGCAGGGCGCGGCCGACCACACCGCCCATCATCGCGCCGGAGGTGCCGGAGGCCTTGAACGCGCCGAGGGCGACCTGGAAGCACGCCTCGGTGACCGAGCCCTTGCCCATCCGCCACTGCCGGAACACCTCGGACTTGGGCCGCAGCGGCGGCTCGGAGGTCTCCAGCCGCAGCTGGCGGCGGAGCCACAGGTAGGCGGTCTCCAGCTGTACCGTCATGTCGCCGATCAGCACCTGGTGCATCGGGCTGGCGGCGATCGGCCGCCCGGTGTCGGCGAAGGTCTTCTTGGTGAGCTGCTCGACCACGACGTCGTAGACGTTCTGCGCGCATCCGGTGTAGACGGCGGAGATGGCCAGCTGGTTGCCGACGAAGCTGCCCCGGCTCATCTGCAGCATCCGGGTGAACGCCCCGGGGATCGTCAGCGCCTCGTCGTCGGGGATGAACACGCCGTCGAGCCGGATGCCGTTGTTGGCCGTGGCCCGCATGCCCAGACCGTCCCACGGCGCGCGGACGGAGACCCCCGGCGCGTCGCGTGGCACGAAGAACGTGGCCAGGCCCTCGGCCGTGTCGTACCCCTCCAGCTTGGCGGTGGTCAGGTAGTGGTCGGCCACCCCGGTGGCGCAGCCGAAGGACTTCTCGCCGACCAGGACCCAGCCGCCCTCGGTACGGCGGGCGGTGGTGGCGATGGTGATGTTGGCGCCGGAGCTCTTGACCGACTCGGAGGCGAAGTTGGCCAGCCACGTCCCGGAGGCCATCCGGGTCAGCACCTTCTCGGCGAAGGCCCGCACCACGGGGGCCTCCTCGTCGGTGAACAGGCCCGCCTCGATCGCCTCCAGCGGCAGCAGCCCTCGGGAGGCGCTGGTGTTGTGGAAGAAGTAGGCCAGTGCCGTGGACGGGCACGCCGTGCCCATCGCGAAGGTGGCCGCGGCCAGGTCGCGCAGTGTGCCGCCGAGCCCGCCGTGCTCCTCGGGAACCACCAGCCCGAGCAGCCCGGCCTCGCGCAGCAGCGCGATGTGCTCGATCGGGAAGAGGGCGTCCTCGTCTGCCTTGGCCGCGGCGGCGCGCAGCGCGGGCAGCACCGCCTCGACTCGGGCCGCACGGGCGCGCTCGGCATCGGTCATGTCGTCGACGAGACGTTCGCCGGTCAGCTTGTCGGTCACGTTGTGCCCCCTCAGGCAGGTGGAGTCGGGGTGGTACGGGTTCAACTGACGAATCGGTAGGTGCGTCCGGGCAGGGGGGAACCCCAGGAGCCCTCCAGCTCGGTGGCGCCGGCGACCAGGGCGGTACGGTCGACGGAGCTGGCCACCTCCAGCTGGGAGGCCAGGAAGAGCACGTCCTCCCCGGGGAGTGAGCCGTCCACTCCGCCGAGCGTGGTGTCGAAGTTCCCTACCCCGCTCTTCATCGCGACCAGCGCGTTGACCATGCCGATCCCGTTCCGCTCCCGCAGGCGGACCCGCAGGACGGCGGACCGGGCCGCGGCGGAGGCGTCCCGCAGGAGCTCGCGTACCCGTAGCGGGGAGGCGTGGAGCCTGCCCTCCTCCAGCCCGATCTCGTCGCAGCCGAGGTCGGCCAGCCGTCCGACCGCGGAGACGACGGCGTCCGCGCGGTCCTCGGCGAAGGACTCGGTTATGTGCGCGACCGTCGTCAGACCCGCCCGCCGGGCGGCCTCCACGGTCGGGGCCGCGCTCTCCGGAGCCGGCGGGCCGGCGCCCGCACGCACGGAGGCGGCGTGCTCCTCAGCCGAGACGACCACCTCGACCACCCCGGCACCCGCGCGGACGGCGGAGTGGACCTGGGCGGGTTCCACGATCAACGCGGAGGCCGTGACCGGGTCGAGGTTCTCGGCGGGGAGCGGCTCGCCGTACGGGTCGAACAGCCGGACCCTGGTACCCGCGGCGCGCAGCGCGCGGGAGATCCTGGCCAGCCGCGCCTCCTCGTAACCGCGGGTGCGCAGGATCGACAGCAGGCCGGTGTCGGCGACGGCGACCTCGTCGGGAAGCGGGTCGGCGAGCTGGCCCCAGGCCCGGGAGTGGAACAGCACGGGAGCCACGCGCCGGGGCGTGTCCGCCGCCAGTACCTCGCCGACGAAGATCGTGTGATCGCCGCCCGGGTAGGCGTGCGCGACCCGGCAGTCGAGCCAGCCGATCGAGTCGGCGAGCACCGGGGAGCCGGTCACGCCCGTGACCCAGCGCGCGTCGGTGAACGGGCCGTTCGGTGCGGGCTCCTGCCCGGCGAACCGGCGGCCGAGCGCCGCCTGGTCCCTGCCGAGAATGCTGACGGCGAAGGTTCCCCGTTCCTCGACGAGGCGGTGGGTCCGGGTGGTCTTCGCGAGACAGACCAGGACCATCGGCGGGTCCACGCTGACGCTGGAGAACGAACTGGCCGTCATGCCGTGCCACTCGCCGCCGGCGGTGCCGGTCGTCACGATGACCACGCCGCTCGGCCACTGTGCCAGCACCGCGCGGAAGGAAACACCGTCAGTAGCCACTGCCCCTCACTGTTTCACTGTTGGAAACGTTGTAACGCTGAAGGTAACGATGTTGCGTGGTCGGTGTCAACGCGGAGGTGACTGTGTTTCCAGGCGGAGGTGGTCGTGTTTCCAATGGGGAAATCTCTCGCCGTAGAGTGGACTCCTGCGAAGACGAGAGGAGCGCCGGGTGCCAGCGAGGACCAGCGCGAGACCGGCGGACGCCGTGGACGAGGGCGACGGCCAGAGCCGGTCGATCGCGGCAGTGGAACGCGCGATGGACGTGCTGCTGCTGTTCGGGCGCAGCAACCGCCCGGATCTGGGGGTGACCGAGATCGCCGCGGAGCTCGGCCTGACCAAGGCGGCCGTGCACCGTATCCTGACCGCGCTGCGCAGCCGCGAGCTCATCGCGGCCGACCCGGTCACCAGGCGTTACTCACTGGGGCACGCCGCGATCGCGCTCGGCCGGGCCTATCTGGCCCGCACCGACCTGCGCGCCATGGCCGGCCCCGAGCTGCGCGGGCTGGCGGCCCGCACGAGGGAGACCGCCACGCTGTCGGTACGGCGCGGCGACACCCGCCTCTACGTGGAGCAGGTGGTCCCCGAGCAGGAGTTGCGGATAGAGGTCTCGCTCGGCATCCCCTACCCGCTGCACGCCGGCGGTCCCTCCAAGGCCATCCTGGCGTTCCTGCGTGAGGAGGAGGTCGAGGGCTACCTGAGCCGGCACGGTCTGGAGGCGCTCACGGACAAGACGATCACCGATCCGGCCAAGCTCCACACCGAGCTGGCCGCGATCCGGCGCCGGGGCTACGCCACCTCCTACGGCGAGCGGCAGGAGGGCGCCACGTCGATCGCCGTCCCGGTGTTCGACCATGGCGGCGGTGTGATCGCGGCGATCGGCGTGTCCGGGCCGAGCACCCGGTTCAAGTCACACATGCAGGAGTCGGCGCCCCTGGTGGTCGAGGCCGCCGGCCGTCTGTCGGCCCAGCTCGGTCACCGCCGCTGATCCGTTCGCGGCGGTGAGGTGCCCCGCCCCCGTGCCGGCCGGGTCCTCTCTCCCGGAGCCGCCGCGGTGAGGCGGGGTGCGCCGGAGTCCGGTTCCGGAAGGACCCGGAACGGCGCCGTCAGAGAAGCGCCCCCGGTTTGAGCACGCCCGACACGGCCGCCGCGAGCACGCTGCCCCAGATCACCCAGACATAGGGCAGGCACCCGTCGACGGAGCCGCGCAACGTGCGCTCCACCTCCGGAGTCGAGCCCGTGGTGACAAGGGTGCCGAAGGCGGGGCCGAAGGCGCGGAGCTTGAGCCGGATGCCCAGTCCGGCCGCGAGGGCCAGCGCGTAGAGCAGCAGTTTGGCCCCCAGCCATCGGGGGTTCGTGTCCACCCCGAACGGACGGTCGGCCAGCAGGGTGTAGCCCGCCGCCCCGGCGATCGCGGTGACCAGCGCGATCCGGATCGCCCAGTCGGCCTGCCGTACCCGGGGGAATCGGCCGTGGGTGCGGTGGTCGGCCACGGTCAGCAACAGCCAGAGGGCGGTGAAGGCCCAGACGAGCAGGACCGACCAGAGTGGGAAGAGGCGCACACCGAAGAGTTCGGCCCCGTGCGGTTCGAGCGCCATGAGCGTCACCCCGCTGGGCAGGAAGAGCACCAGGCAGATCTTCGGGCCGAGGTCCAGACCGCTCATGATCTTCAGCGCGGTGGCGCGAGCGGCGGGGGTCAGTGCCGGATTCAGCACGGATCTGCTGGAGTAGAAGACGCCCAGGTCCCCGCCCAGCCAGAAGACGAACAGCACTAGGTGGAGCACGATCCACCAGCCGTGCGGATGAGGTCCCACTCAACACTCCCTTGATTGCCGGTTTTGGAAACGAAGTTACAGTGTCCGAAACGCGATGGGGAAGGGGGGCGGGTCCAGGAGAGAGGCGGCCCCTGCGCCGGGGCCGCCCGGCGCACGGTGCCGCCGGAGCGTTTCCGTCCGGCGGCACCGTGCACGTCAAGCGGGTTACGGCGTCAGGAGTTCGGGATGACCGCCGCGTACGGCAGGCTGCCGCCGAGGACGACGTTGGCCCGGCTGCCGCACGTCGAGAGGTCGCCTGCGTCGGTGCAGTAGTGGGAGGAGGTGTACGAGCCGGTCGCGAGGTCCCGCGCCCAGGTCGAGGTGAAGTCCCGCAGCCAGGAGGTCTGCGTGGCGTTGGGGGAGCAGGTGGCGCCGAGGATGCCGATCGCGTCGGTGTTCTCGCCCTCGGCGTCGATGTGGCAGCTGCCGCCGGAGGGAATGCCCAGGGTGTACTTGGTCCACACGAGCTGGATGCCGACGAAGCGGGACCCGAGCGCCGCCAGCGCGCCGAAGGAGTTGTTGAACAGGTTGATGACGCTCGGCCGCGCCGCGATCTGGAGGACGGGGCGGGTGTTGCCGGCCGAGACGGCGAGAAGGTTCTCGGTGAAGCCCGAGGAGGCCACGCCGTCGAAGAGGATCGCGCCCTTCAGGTTCTGGTAGCCGTTGCCGGCCAGGCGGGCGCCGACGACGCTCGCGAAGTGGCCGCCGGCCGAATGCCCGCCGACGATGTAGTTCACCGGCAGGGCCCTGCCGTTCGGCGGGGTGATCGCGCGAGAGCTGAGCAGGTCGCCGAGCTGGTTGCCCAGTGCAGGGTTGCCGTTGCTCATGTCGGCGTCCACGCAGAACACCATGACGCCCTTCTCGGCGATCGCCTTGCTGGTGTTGCGCAGGTGCGAGCAGTTGCGGCTGAATCCGTGCTGGGCGAGCATCAGGGCCGTGGCGGTGCCGTTCGGCAGGTACCAGGTCAGGTTGTACGAGGTTCCCGCGATGGTCGTGGAGTCGGTGACACACGTGGTGGTGCTCGAGGAGTAGCCGCCGCACGCCGTGGCGGCCTGCGCGGCCGGGGCGGCCACGATCGTGGTCGTCAGAAGCATGCCGATCATGGCGGTGAACACGGCCATGACCCTCCGCGGACGTCTGTTGACGTTGACCTTCACTTTTCTCCCTGTGTGCTCGGTGGGGGGGCGGTGCCGGCCCGGCGGGGCCGGCATGATCCGGCGATGCTCCCGAACCCCGGGATGCCGCCATCCGGCACGGTCGTGAACGCACCGGCCGAGGTGACCGCGGGGTTAGATCACGCCTTGATCGATACGCGTCAAGAGGCACCCCTTCACGGGTTCCGGGCAGAGAAAATGGAAACACCGTTTCGCAAAAATGGAAACGTTGTTTCGCACAGTATGGCTTCAGGTCCACGCGATGCAATGCCCGGGATCGCTCGATCTCCCGGGGAACGTTCCACAGGTCACCCGGGGCGCGGATGAGCGTCCCGATGCCGACGGGCACAGGAAGCCGCCCGCGCCGCGGGGGGGGGCGGGGGGCGTGCTGTGCCCCCTGGTGAGGAGACCGGTTGCAGGTGTGG
>NZ_JBEXGU010000047.1:0-57772 GCF_040607515.1 Streptosporangium sp. NPDC005286
CGGACTGCGGGGAGAAGCACATGAGACGACCCACCCTGGAGGCTGTCGCCACCCGGGCCGGCGTGTCCAAATCAACGGTCTCCAGGGTCCGTCGAGTACTGAAGTCCACTCGCTGAGCCGAGCGCGACGAAGGCCAGGATCGCAATGACCGCCGCCTCGGCGAAGGACAGCAATCCGAAACTGCAGATGCCGACCACGTACGAGGCAACTAGGAGCGGAAAACGCCCCACGCGGTCGGAGAGCGTGCCCGATGTCGCCGTCGCGACGACCTGGGACACGGCCGAGATCGTCAGCACGATTCCGACGAAACCCACCATGTGGCCGATCACCTCGAGGTACGCCGGCAGGATCGCAAACCGCACACCGTAATAGAGAGCCCCGTTGACCGCCTGACAGACGACGACGGTGACGAAGAGGGGGTCGAGGAAGAGCAGACGGAGCGTGCCACGCCGCGCCTGCGGCACGGCGGCCTCTGGGTCGGCCAGTTCGTCGGTCGCTTCGTCGGTCGCTTCGTCCAGAGTTCGCATGGTCCGGATCTGGTTGAGGAACACCAGGGTCATCACCGCTGCGACACACATCGCCACGCCGTACACGATCAGCGGCAGGTGTGGGTCCAGAACTATGATTCCGCCCAGAGCCGGTCCCGACACCGTCCCGATGCCGAGAAGACCCCCCTGCAGACTCATCACGCGACCTCGCAGACCGGGTGGGGAGACAGCCACCATGAGGGCCGTGGAGGCCATCGTGAAGGCCGCGCTGCCCACCCCGCTGACGGATCTGAGGATGATGAACGTCGTGTAGTCGTCGGCGAAGCCGGCCAGGATGGTCGCGACGCCCTGGAATCCCAGACCCGCCGCCATGACAGGCTGGAGCGGCAGCCGCCGGAGTATCGGAGTCAGTCCGAGGTTCGTGGCCAGCCGTGTCATGGCGAATCCGCTGATCGCGACGCTCATCCCTGCTATGCCGACACCGTACGCCGCGCCCAGCGCCGGCAGCGAAGGCACCACGATCCCGAAGCCGACCGCGGAGAGGAAACTGGCCAGCGCGATGACCCAGGCTGCGCGAGGCAGCTTCACGTGATTCCTCATCAGTTCTGGGAGTAAGCCATCCGGCAGACTCCTGGTGGTAGCCGCCAGCAGGTGAGCACTCGTGGCTCCTGGACGTTGAGTCCTGATGAGAGACCGTGCCCTTGCCGGTTGGCTGGGAGAGCTGATCGCTGTTGGGATGTCGTGCGCGCCCACGTGGGTGTGACCACTGTTTGATCAGGTCGCTGACGGTTCTCCCGCAGGCTGCAGATGGTGATCGGCATCCGAAGGGCAGGTGCGCGATGCGCCCACCATCGTCGACGCTGTCGATGATGGTGGGCGCATAGAAATACCCGTCGCCGGCGATGCGTGCTCCGCACGGCCGGCCGGTGGACGGGTTGCGCACGGGCGTGGTCGCTTAGGTCGCCAGGTCCCCACCACCGCTGGTCGCGGGGATCGTCAGCAGATCGTCTGCGGAAATGGTCATCGGGATCTCTTTCCTTCAGGCGCGTGCATGCGCAGCACGCTCGATGAGGGTTTGTTCGAGCAGCGCCAGCGCCTCGTCCCAGCTGCCGCGCTGCTGGATGAGCCTCCGGAACTTCATGATCTTGCGCTGCTCGTTGAGGGTCGCGGCACCGACCAGCCGGTCGCCCGATCGATACAGCGCGACGAACTTGTCCTCCTGCGGGCCACCGGACGCGAAGCTCACACTGTCCGCGCTCGCGGTGCCGACGAACTGGATCCGGCTCCGGTACCAGTCGCTCCAGAAGTATGGGACTGTCTCGAACGCGGCCCGTTTATGCTCGACGACGGCGTTAACACCCGCGCGGGCTCCCTGTTCGGCGGCATTCGTCCAGTTCTCCGAGCGCATCGTGACGTCCATCACACCGTTCGGCCAGTACGTGACATCGCCCGCAGCGAACACACCGGGGATGGAGGACTCGAGGTACTCGTCGCAGACGACCCCGCCGTCGATGGGGTTCAACTCGATTCCCGAGGACACCAGCCATTCGGTCGCCGGGGCAGCTCCGATCCCGACGACGACGAGATCGGCGGGGATGCGCTCGCCATCAGCCAGCACGACCTCGGTGACATGGGTCTCCCCTCGAATCGCCTCGATCCGCGCCCCGCATACCAGCCGGACGCCATTGCGCGAGTGGAGACCCGAGATCGCGGCGCCCACCTCCTCGCCGACGGCTCGGACGAGCGGTACCGGCGCCGCCTCGAGGATCGTCACATTCGCACCCTGTACATGTGCCGACGACGCGATCTCGGATCCGATGAACCCAGCCCCGATGACGACGACGTCGAGACCTTCGCGCAATCTGCTCCGAATGCGCGTCGCGTCGTCCAGGGTCCGGAGAGTGACGACTCCGTCGATGTCGGGAGCGATCGCCAGGCGCCGCGGGCTCGCCCCGGTCGCGACGATGAGCTTGTCGAACGGCACGCGACTCGCGTCCGCGAGCACGACCTCCCGCGCGTTCGGATCCAGCTCCGTCGCGCGACTGGAGAGCCGGATCGCGATGTTCTGCTCGTCGAGCTCCTCCGGTGCGACGAAGTAGTCGGGCTCGCCGGCCTCGGCAAGGTACGCCTTGGACAAGGGCGGGCGGTCATAGGGTAGATGCGGCTCATCGCCGATCAGCGTGATCCTGCCGCTGAATCCCTCGCGGCGAGCAGCCTGCGCGGCCCGCAGGCCGGCGAGGGACGCACCGACGATGACGAGTCCGCCAGCCACTACGCACCCTCTCCGGCGACGGACCGCGAGTCGCGGTCGATCGCCAAAGGGTCAGGATGCAGTGGTTCCCCGAGAACCCCGCATCGACCTCGGTCAGCAGCAGTCTCCATTGACACTCCAAACATGTGGCTCTCGCACCCTCGGCTCCTCGGCGGGAGCCATAGTCAGCGGTAGGAGATGGGAAGCGCGTGAGCGACGGGCCCTCCGGCGAACACGGTGCGCTGCTCGATGGACTTGTCCACTTCGGAGTCGGACAGCCCGGCAGTTCGGAGGATCGCTCGCGTGTGCTCGCCGTTGCCGGGCGGGACCATCGGGCCACGGCGCTGGGTCCTGCTGAAGCCCGCGTATCGCCCGGTCTGCATGAAGCTTGTACCGTCGTCCTGCAGTCGGATGTGGAAGGCTTCCGATTCGAGCAGTTCGGGATCGCGAAGTACCTCTGAGACGGGACGCACCTTCGCCGAGGGAACACCTGCGCGCGCGAGGCGCTGGAGCGCGTCCGCCAAAGGCAGCGAGGCGATGGAGTCCCGCAGTCCGGTTGCCAGATCTCCGTCGCCGACCAAGCCGGACTCGCGCAGTCGCGACTCGACGGTTTCATCGTCGAACGTGTGGACGTCGATGCCGAGCCACCCGTCGGCAGCCTCGTAGTATCTCCGCAGCGGATGGTGGCCTCGATAATCCTGGTGCCCCACCGGCGGGACGGGACTCCCCTCGAAGCGCACCATGTGCTCCATCTGCAGGAACGTCGCCGTGGCGGCGAGCGAGTTCCACGTCCGCTGGCCGACGCCCGATTGCTGACGTTCGTACAGACCGAGCAGGCTGAGGAGGGTGCTCATCGCCGACGTGGCCACGTCGTTGATGGCGATGGTGTTCGCGACGGGGACGTCGTCACCGCCCCACGACGACATCATGCCGCTCTCGGCCTGGATCACCATGTCGACGCCGGGACGGTGCGCATACTCACCGCCTTCGCCGTAGGCGGACATCGACTGGGTGACGATCCGCGGGTTGAGGGCCGACAGAGTCGCGTAATCGATGTTGAACTTCTTCATCACGCCAGGTCGCATTGCGTCCATGACGATGTCGGCCGTCTCTGCCAAGCGGTGGAAGACCTTCTGTCCCGCCTCGGTCGACAGGTCGATCGCGAGGCTGCGCATCCCGCGGTTCACGGCATAGGACATCACACGGTTCGGGTCACCGGTGAGTGGCTCGACCTTCACGACGTCCGCGCCGAGCTCGCTGAGCAGCATGCCCGCGTACGGCGAGGCCACGAACGTTCCCATATTGAGAACCCGGAAGCCGTTCAGCGGACCGGGCACGTAGCGGGGCGGCAGGCCGGGCTTGGGCTCCTTCGCCGGCCACGGCAGCATCCCGTCGTTCGCACCAGGCGGTGGAGCCGGCGTCCGGACGGCACCGGGCGTGCGTGTGAGGACGATGGGGATCCCGACCATCTCGACCGCGCCCCGAGCAGGGTCCTGGACCGTGGCCCGCATCCCGATCGAGCGGACGACCTCGCCGTCGAACCACTCTTCGCGGGAGTTCATCGGTCCGCAAGGGATGCCGATGCTCTCGACGAGTTCGAGCATCTCGGCTCGGGTTCGGAGCGCGACGGCACTCTCGATGATCTCCGTGGCCCAGGCGAAGTTCTCGGGCAGCGCCATGCGCGCGGTCACGCCGCCGATGCGCTCGTCCTCCAGCACGCGCTCCAACCCCAGCGCGCGCAGCAGACGCTCTTCGAACTTACGTCCGAGCGCGCCTAGGGCCAGCCACTTCCCATCCGCGCAGAGAAATTGTCGGTAGCTGGGGTGCCGGCCCATGACGCCGATCGCCGTCGGCGGGTCCGGCGCGGCCGGGCTCGTGTTGAGGGAACTCACAGTCGCCTGGAGGACGCTGTGCATTCCGGTCACCGTCACGACCTGGCCGAGACCTGAGACCGTGCGCTCGATCAGGGCCGCCACGGCGCATGTCGCGGCCCATAGGGCGTGGATGTAGGAGAGGAAGGGTGACATGCTCGCCACCGGGCCTCCGGAGATCGAGGACTGTCGCATCGCCATTCCCGCGAAACCTGCCAGGAGGTCGTTCGACTCCCCGCCGGCCCATGCGGAGTGCCCGTCCACGTAGGCGGGCAGCCGCAATGTGACCAGTTCGGCGTTCACGCGGCCCGCCTCCTCGACGGAGTGCCCCCAGTCCGACAGCGTGACACCGTCGCCGAGCACGACGACATCGGCACCGGCCACGGAGGCCGCGAGCCACTCCAGGTCGCTGTGCCGGGCGGGATCGACGCGCACGCTCTTCTTGTTCCGATGCCAGACCGCGTACCCGGGATTGTCCGACTGGGGGTCCGGCGCCGGGCCGTCGATGCGGATCACGTCGGCGCCGAAGTCCCCGAGGAGCATGCTGACGACAGGTCCGGCGATCCCTGTGGACAGGTCGAGGACGCGGACTCCTTCGAGCGCACTCACGACGCGCCTCGAAGCGACACGCGACCGCGATCGATGACGACGTCGCCCTTGGAGTCGAGCGTGCGGAAGACGCCACCGCCTTCGGTCTTCCAGACCTGGATCTCGAGCGTTTCGCCCAGCTGAACCGGCTTCGTGAAGCGACCGTACATGCCGCCGAACACCGCCGGATCGGAGTCTGCGACCGCGTGCAGCAGACCGCGCGCGGTGAAGCCGTACGTGCACATCCCGTGGAGGATCGGCGCGGGGTATCCGGCTTTGCGAGCGAACTCAGGATCGCTGTGGAGCGGATTGCTATCGCCGGTGAGGCGATAGATCAGCCCCTGCTCGGCAAGGGTTTCGTACCGGACGATGGCGTCCGGTTCGCGGCCGGGGAGCTCCCAGCTGTCTTTCGGTCCGCGGTCACCGCCGAACCCTCCTTCTCCACGGACGAATGTGCCCGAGGTGAGCCGGGCGATCGGCTGGCCTGTCTCCACGTCCACGACATCTGTCGACGACGACACGAGTGCCCCGGACCCCTTGTCGTAGATGCCGTCGACGCGTGTCGTCGACATGACCCGTCCCTCGGCGGGGACGTCGGCGAACAGCTCGAAACCCATGTCCGCGTGCAAGATCTTCGACAGGTCCAAAGTGATGCCCTCCGGGAGATCTCCTCTCGCTGCGACGGCGATGAAGGACGGCAGGACACGGTGGCGGACCGTGGAGTTCTCGGTCGTGAACTCCAGTTCCCGCGCCGCGTCGCCGTGCCCGGCGCCCACCGCCACGGCGTAGAGGAGGGTGTCCTTCACCGTCCAGGTGCGTTCGCCGGGCGCGCCGGCGCGGCCGACGAAGCGGTCGACGAAGTCGAGGTCAATGGGCATGGCTCACACTCATTTCATGATTGGGGTGGCGCGGACGCGATCCCGTCGCGTCCGCGCCGCAGGAAGAAGCGGACGGGGTCGAACTCCGTCGCCGCCGGGTAGGTGTCGCCGAACAGGGGCACGGCATCCGCGTGCAGAAAGAGAGGGGCGGTCTCGGGCAGGGCGAGGTTCAGTGTCGATGCCACACCGAGAACGCGAGGCGTACGGTCGGCGCCAGAAGCGATGAGCACCTCGCCGCCACTCAGCGGCTGAAGGCCCGGGTCTCGGAGCACGACGTCGAGGAGCCCTGCATGGGCCCGTATCCTCACCGTTCCCCGGGCAGCGACGGTGCCGTCCTCGCGTCCCCCGGTCAGAGGGAACCCGAAACCACCATCGAGCTCGATCGCACCGTCCTCGATGGTGATGACGCCGCCGACCCCGGCGACGTAACGCAGGAA
Organism: Streptosporangium sp. NPDC005286; assembly: GCF_040607515.1. NCBI lineage: Bacteria > Bacillati > Actinomycetota > Actinomycetes > Streptosporangiales > Streptosporangiaceae > Streptosporangium > Streptosporangium sp. NPDC005286. The sequence goes on from NZ_JBEXGU010000047.1 coordinate 6,514, forward strand.
GGACGGTTTCACACCCCAGGCGAGGATCGACGCCTGTGCCCGGCTGGTCGGGATGAGCTCCATATCGATCGCGACCACGGTGGCGCGCTCAGTCATCGACGATGCTGAGCGCGGCCGCCGGGCAGGAACGGACGGCCTCTTCGACCTGTGCGCGATCTGCCTCGCCGACGGTCTCCCGGACGAGGATGAGGACACCGTCGTCACCGACTTCGAAATATGCCGGCGAGATCGACTCGCAAATGCCGATGCCCGTGCAACGGCCCCGATCAACCGCGATCTTCATGGCTCATGCCTTCGGATTAGACGTGGTCAGCCCGGGAGCCGGCTGCAGGCCATCCGCGAGCGGCCGGAACACCCGTTCGAACTCGGGAGCGAGGCTTTCGGCGGTCCACGGGCCATCTCCGTCGAACGTGGCGATTTCCTGCGGCGTGTTGTACAGCCCGACGTGGTACCCCGCGGAATAGAGGGTCCGACCGGACAGCCAGTCAGACTGCTCCGAGCCGATGAAGGCGACCACCGGGGCGATGTTGTCCGGTGACAGGTAGTCGTCCTCCTGGTCGAAAGTCCGCTTCTCGCCGGGAACCGTCGCGGTCAGACGGGTCGCGGCGCCGGGAGAGATCGCGTTGGCCGTGACCCCGTAGCGGGCCAGACCGTTCGCGAGCGACTGCGTGAAACCGACGATGCCCATCTTCGCCGCCGCATAGTTGGACTGCCCGGGCGCACCGTGCAAGCCGGATGCCGACGTGAAGTTGATGATGCGGTAGTGCCCGTCGGGGTTGCGCTGCTCACGCCAGTAGGCCGAGGCGGGGCGGATGGTGCTGTAGTGTCCCTTGAGGTGCACGCGGATCACCGCGTCCCAGTCCTTCTCCTCAAGGTTGAAGATCATGCGGTCGCGGAGAATCCCCGCGACGTTCACAACGATGTCGAGCTTGCCGTAGTTCTCGAGTGCCAGATCCAGCAGACGCCGGCCGGTCTCGACATCGGCGACATCGCCACCGTCCGCGACGGCAACCTTCTCGCCGACGGAGTCGTTCAACTCGCTCGCGATCTCCTGAGCGGGTCCGACGTCCGCGCCCGAACCGTCGCCGGCCGAGCCGAGATCGTTCACCACGACGCGGGCGCCCAAGCCCACGTAGAGCCGTGCGATCGACGCTCCGATGCCGCGGCCGGCACCGGTGATGATGGCCACGCGGCCGTCCAGAATTCCCATGTCGCTCCTTAGCGATCAAGCTCACCGATCGAGCCTGTTGGATACAGAAACGCTCCTGCTCGTCAGGAGCTTGCCGTATTTCCTGCCTGTTTCGCAATGGCTACGACTGCATGTATACATGAGTAACTTCATGGGCGGTTCACACCCCACCCACCTACCGACACTCGACGACGATGCGAAGGGGCTCGAAGATGACCGCAGGGCCGGTTCCCCAACCCACACCGGAGACCCTCCCGTTCTGGGAGAGCACAAAGGCGCGCGCCATGCGCATCCAGCACTGCCTCACCTGCGAGGCAGCCGTCTTCTATCCGCGGTCGTACTGCCCGAAATGCCTGTCCTCGGAGTTGGAGTGGCGTCCGGTGTCGGGGCGCGCGACGCTCGCGTCCTACGTCATCAACCGGCGTCCGCTTCCCATGTTCGAGGTCGACGTACAGGTCATCGCGCTCGTGACGCTGGAAGAGGGCGTGCGCATGATGACGAACATCGTGGATGTCGAACCCGACCCCACGGCGCTGACGCTCGGCACAGCACTCGAGCTCGACTACCAAGAGCGGGGCGACCAGGTGCTTCCCGTGTTCCGCCCCGCAACAACCTCGAAGGAGTCCTGATGGTCAGCATGCACGGCGGCGACATCGCCATCGTGGGCGCAGCCGAGACCGCGCGCCTCGGAAAGATCCCCGACCAGTCCGCCCTGCAGCTCCACACTGAAGCCGCGGTGCGCGCCCTCGCGGACGCCGGGGTCTCTCCCGCCGAGGTGGACGGGATCGCGAACGACAGCCTGCCGCCCTTCGACATCTCTGACTACCTCGGTATCCGGCCCCGCTGGGTGGACGGCACGTGGGTCGGGGGCTGCAGCTCCATGCTCCTCGTGCGGCACGCCGCGGCCGCCATCGCTGCCGGCGCCGCCAATGTCGTGCTCGTCACGCACGGGGAGTCCGGCAGGTCCAGCGTCGGACAGAAGCCCTACCAGGCGGAACCCGCGTCGCTCCGCGGCCAGTTCGAGGTGCCCTTCGGCGGGATCGCCGCGTACTCGACGTTCACCACTCCGGTGCTCGCCTTCCTCGAAGGGCGCGGCATGTCCGCTCGGGACCTCGCGGTGGTGACCGCGGCGCAGCGCGAGTGGGCCGTGGGAAATCCGCGCGCCGCGCGCAACGAGCCGACGACCGTGGAGGACGTCCTCGCGGGGCCCGAGATCGCGTACCCCTTCACGCGCGACATGTGCTGCGTGGTCACCGACGGTGGCGGAGCGCTCGTGGTGATGTCTGCCGAGCGGGCCAGGGACCTTCCCTCTCACTCCCGCGCCGTCTATCTGCTGGGGTCGGGAGAGGCGGCCGAGGCTGCCCTGCCGTCGCAGATGGATCAGCTCGACAGCTTCGGAGCGTTCCGGTCGGCGAGCACCGATGCCTTCCAGTCCGCGGGCATCACGCACCGCGATGTCGACCACGTCATGTTCTACGACGCGTTCGCACACCTTCCTCTGTACATGCTCGAGGACACGGGGTTCGTCGGCCGAGGCGAGTCCGGTGCGTTCTTCGCCGAAGGCCACAGCCGACCTGGAGGCGACCTTCCGATCAACACCAACGGTGGCGGGATGTCCTACACCCACACCGGCAGATACGGGATGTTCGCGATGCAGGAGGCCGTCCGTCAGTTGCGCGGCGAGGCGTTCCGCCAGGTGGACGGCGTGGAGATCAGCTTCGTCCAGGGCATCGGATTCAGCTTCGGGTCCGCCGGCAGCCTCGTGCTGAGCAATCGCCGCCCATGATCGCACGCGCGCACGCGCGCACGCGCGCACGCGTGCGCGTGTGCGCGCGTGCGCGAGGGAGGCCGCCGTCATGGCTGTGGTACGTGCCGTCAGACATTTTTCGCATAGGCGGACACGGACTGTCGACGTCTGCGCTTGTGCAGACGTCACGACGCCGAGCCGCCGCAGGAACAGTCCTGGAGTGTCACGATGAAGAATCACAAGATCAGGATGCATACCTCTGAAGATTCCCTGCCGCGCCAGAAGCAACTGGCGTGGCATCTGGCCGAGGCCGCCGCGGATCCGGTGCCCGTCGAGCCCGCGGTTGCGGAGATGGTCGGGAACCGCGTCATTGACAACGCCGCGGTTGCGATCGCGGCGCTGAATCGTGCGCCGGTTGCGCATGCCAGGGCGCAAGCGTCGGCACATCCGCATCCCCCCGGGGCGGCGGTGTTCGGTCTGCCCTGGACGAGGGGCGTCTCGCCTGAGTGGGCGGCGTGGGCGAACGGCGTCGCCGTCCGTGAGCTGGACTACCACGACACGTTCCTGGCCGCGGACTATGCCCATCCCGGCGACAACATCCCGCCCATACTGGCGGTGGCCCAGCATCGCGGGTGTTCAGGGCGAGACCTTGTGAGAGGCATCGCGACGGGATACGAGGTCCAGGTCGACCTGGTTCGCGGAATCTGCCTGCACGCGCACAAGATCGATCACATCGCTCATCTGGGACCGGCGGCGGCGGCGGGCATCGGCACCCTGTTGCGCCTGTCGCCGGAAGTGATCTATCAAGCCATCGGTCAGGCCCTGCACACCACGACGACAACACGCCAGAGCCGCAAGGGCGAGATCTCCTCGTGGAAGGCCTACGCGCCGGCGTTCGCCGGGAAGGTGGCGGTGGAGGCGGTCGACCGGGCGATGCGGGGTGAGACATCACCGGCGCCGATCTACGAAGGCGAGGACGGCTTCATCGCCTGGCTGCTCGACGGGCCCGACGCGGAGTACGTCGTGCAGCTGCCGGAGCCGGGTGAGCCCAAACGGGCGATCCTGGAGACCTTCACGAAGGCACATTCGGCGGAGTATCAGGCTCAGGCACTGATCGACCTGGCGTTTCGCCTGCGAATGCGGATCGGCGCCTTGGACCAGATCGCCGAGATCGTTGTCCACACCAGTCACCACACGCATCACGTGATCGGGACCGGGGCGAACGACCCGCAGAAGATGGACCCCGACGCCAGCCGCGAGACGCTGGACCACTCGCTGATGTACATCGTCGCGGTCGCTTTGGAGGACGGTACCTGGCACCACGAGCACTCGTACGCATCGGAGCGGTCCCATCGCCCCTCGACGATCGAGCTGTGGAAGCGGATCCGCACAGTCGAGGATCCGGAATGGACCCGCCGCTACCACGCAGAGCATCCGGCGGACAAGGCGTTCGGCGGCCGTGTGGTGGTCACTCTGGCCGACGGACGGCAGATCGTCGACGAGATCGCGGTCGCGGATGCACACCCGATGGGCGCCCAGCCGTTCGGCCGCGACGACTACGTCGCCAAATTCCGCACTCTCGCCGACGGGATCGTCCCCGAGCCGGAACAGGACCGGTTCCTCGACCTGGCCTGCCGAGTCGAGGAGCTGACGGCCGACGAGGTGCGGCAACTCAACGTGACAGTGCCGGCTGAGCGGCTCGCCGACTCCAACCAGCCGAAGGGAATCTTCTGATGCCGGCGGCGGGTCCACCCGGCACGGCCCGCGCCACGCCGTCGGAGCGTCGTGCGGCCCTACGCGCCGGCCTGGCATCGGGTCGGCTGCTGCGCTTCCCGGGGGCGTTCTCCCCGCTGGTGGCCCGGACGATCATGGATCACGGGTTCGACGGCGTCTACGTGTCCGGCGCGGTCGTCGCCGCCGATCTGGCGCTGCCCGACATCGGCCTCACCACGCTCACCGAAGTTGCCACGCGCGGGCAGCAGATCGCCCGGGTCACTGATCTGCCCGCGTTGATCGACGCCGACACCGGCTTCGGTGAGCCCGCCAACGCCGGCCGGTCGGTCACGGTGCTCGAGGAGGCCGGGCTGGCCGGCTGTCATCTCGAGGACCAGGTCAATCCCAAGCGGTGCGGACACCTGGACAACAAGACGGTGGTGCCGAGGGAGGACATGGTGCGCCGGATCCGCGCAGCGGTGCTGGCGCGGCGTGACCCGAACTTCGTCATCTGCGCCCGGACCGATGCCCGAGCTGTCGAGGGCCTGGATGCGGCCATCGATCGTGCCAGGGCCTACCTCGACGCCGGCGCGGACATGATCTTCCCCGAGGCCCTGCGCGACGAGGCGGAGTTCGCCGCGTTCCGTGACGCTTTCGACGCGCCCTTGCTGGCGAACATGACCGAGTTCGGCAAGAGTCCGCTGCTCGACGTCCGCGCACTGGAGAACCTCGGCTACAACCTCGTCATCTGGCCCGTCACCACGCTACGAGCGGCGATGGGCACCGTCGAGGACACCCTGCGCACCCTCCGCGACGAAGGCACGCAAGCCGCGTTGGTCGAGCGGATGCAGACACGGGCCCGGCTGTACGAGCTCGTCGACTACGACGCCTATCGCACATTCGACCACGACCTGATGAACTTCGACGTTCCTGGAGGGGCTTGATGACCACCGACATCATGAACAACACCCGTATCCACCGCGGTCTGGCCGGAGTCGTCGCCGACACCAGTGCCGTCTCCCAGGTCGTCCCCGAGACCAACTCGCTCACCTACCGCGGCTACGCGGTGCAGGATCTGGCCGCCACGTGCAGCTTCGAGGAGGTCGCCTACCTCCTCTGGCATGGCGAGCTGCCCGATGCCGACCAACTGCGCCGCTTCCATGAGCGTGAACGCAGCCAGCGCGAGGTCACCCGCTCCACCATCGCCATCATCGACCGGCTCCCGGACACCTGCCACCCGATGGACATGCTCCGCACCGCCGTGAGCTGCCTTGGTGCCGAAGACCCCGCCGAAGCCGACGGCAGCCCCAAGGCCAACCTGGCCAAGGCGGTGGCGATGTTCGCCAAACTCCCGACCATCGTCGCCCACGACTATCGTCGGCGTCGCGGCCTGGATCGCATCCCGCCCGATCGCGAGCTCGCGTTCTCCGACAACTTCTTCCACATGTGCTTCGGCGATCGGCCGGCACAGAAGGTCGTCGACTGTTTCGACACCTCGATGATCCTCTATGCCGAGCATAGCTTCAACGCCTCGACCTTCGCCGCGCGCGTGGTCACCTCGACGCTCTCCGACATCTACTCCGCCGTCACAGCCGCCATCGGCGCGCTGAAGGGGCCGCTGCACGGCGGGGCCAACGAAGCGGTCATGCAGATGATGCTGGAGATCGGCGACCCGGACGGCGCCGGGGACTGGCTGCGCGCGCGGCTCGCCGCCGGCCAGAAGGTCATGGGCTTCGGCCATCGCGTGTACAAGGACGCCGACTCTCGGGTCCCCACCATGAAGGACGCCTTCCTCAGCGTCGCCGAGCTCACCGACGGTCAGCAGTGGGTCGACATGTACCACGCGCTGCAGACCGCCATGCTGGCAGAGAAGGGGATTCACCCCAACCTCGACTTCCCGGCCGGCCCCACGTACTACCTCATGGGATTCGACATTCCGATGTTCACGCCCTTGTTCGTCATGTCGCGCGTCACCGGCTGGACCGCACACGTCATCGAACAGCAGGCCGCCAACTCTCTCATCCGTCCCCTCAGCGCGTACACGGGGCATCCCCAACGCCACGTCCCCGCGCCGGCTACTCGCCTTGCCCGGTGACCAGACGGGAGACATCCGCGCCGGTACGTGACGAAGGCAGGCTGCCGGCAGGTACGTGCGGTCGCTCAGCTCTGGCGACAGAAGGGAGGTGGCTGTCGCAACGAGGCTCTCGAAGCGAGCGGTTGCGGCTTGGGCTTCCTGTCCAATCTGGCGGTGGCGGCGGTGCCGCCGAAGCAGACCGGTGTGGCGAGTGGCATGAACGCCAACATCCGCACGATCGGCGGCTCCATCGGTGCCGCCGTGATGACGACCATCGTCACCGCTCACTCCCGACCGTCCGGCTACCCCGACGAGCGGGGCTACGCGCTCGGCTTCGCGACCGTGGCCGGCATCGCCCTGCTGGCCGCCCTCGCGAGGATCCTGATCCCCGCCGCAGGCACCCGGCGACTACGCCGAGACCTCAAGATCGGCTCCGGTCCCGAGGCGCGGGGGAGCGAGTTCTACGGCCCCAAGGGACGCGGCGACATGGGCGGCGCTCCGGCCCTGCAGGACCTGTGGGCTCCGCTGCAAAGAATGGACGACGCCCGCCGACTCTGGCCCTGACCTGCCAGATCGAGCAGACCTGGACCGAGATCGACGCCCTGGCCGCGCGGCTGCACGAACTCGAAGAAGCGGCCGAGCACCTGCGGATCACCCGCAAGACCCTGCTCTCCCTCGCTGACGAACCCGAGGCCGACAACGCCCCGCCGGCTCCCGTACTCCCCGACCACCCCGCCTACCGGCAGATCCTGGACATCTTCGCCGACCTCGGCCGCCCTCTACGGGCACGGGATCTGTGCCAGGTACTGGACCTGCCCATCGTCCCGAAGAACACCGAGAAGATCCGCGCCAAACTCAAACGCCTGGTCAGCCGGGGCATCCTCGTCGAGACCGAACCCGGATTGTTCGCTCAGCCCCGTCCGTAGTTCGACCGCGACGCTTCTGACCAGCCTGCCCTACCCAGCCCAAACGACGAACGGGACATCAACTCGCGCAACGCCCTCTGAGTGGGGCGGACTGAGGCTTGCTGAAGCGCGAGCGGTGCGGAAGTCAGTGTGCGGGGGCCCCGTTGGCCACCAGCCCCGCCGCGTGCCGGGCCAGGCGGGTCTTCTCCACCGCCGCGCTGCCGAGGGAGACCTCGAAGGACGGCTCGACCGTACGGGACGGCTTGACGGGGATCGCGCCACCCCGGACGCGCCGGATGATCCCCTGCTTGTCGAGGAGCTCCAGATCGGTGCGGATCGTGACGCTGGTGACCCCGAATATCTCGGCCAGATCGGTGACGCGGACGAACTCGTGCTCCAGGACCATGGAGACGATCCGTTCGCGCCGGACGTCGGCGGCGATGTCCGGTGTCGCGGTCGCCTCTCCCATCAGCCCGCCCTGCCGGACGCGATGGGCCTGCCGCGCACGATTCCCGGCGGCAGGGCCGCCTCGTGCGCGTCGACGAGTTCGTCGCACAGTTCCTCTATGGCCGCCAGCGGCAGCGTGGCCGACGTGTTGGGGTCGAGCATGGCCGCCTGGTACACCGCCGATCGTCGTTCCTCCAGGGCCGCGGTCACGGTCAGCTCCACCACATTGAGGAAGGTACGGTTCAGCGCGGCCAGCTGCACGGGCAACGCCCCGGCCGGCACCTCCACGCACGCCTGCTCGGGGAGGTTGTCGATCAGACCGGCGTTGGGCAGCGTGAGGTACACCTCGCGCGGGGTGCCGGTGAGCATCGAGTGGATCACCTCGGACGCCATCTCGAAGTGTTTCCATTTGGCCAGGACCGGCTCGCCGGCGGCCAGCGAGCCCCGGAGCCGCTCGTACGCGTCGAGTTTCCTGGCCCGGCGCCGCAGGGACTCGTCGATCGGCAGGCTGAGCCGTTCGACCTCCTTGTCGTGCGGGAGGAACCACGGCACGTACTCGGCGGCGTGCTCGCTCGACTCGGTCGGGAAGTAGCCGAAGCGGCGGTAGATCTCGCTGCGGACGTGGCCGCGCAGCTCCTGGTCCTCCTCCATCAGCAGGTCGAGATCGGCGTACAGCGAGCGGCCTTCGCTTTCGCAGCGCAGCACGAACGCCTGGTGGTTCACCCCGGCCGTGCGGAAGGTGATCTCCTCCAGTTCGCGGCCGACGAGGTCGGCCAGCAGCGCGTGGGTGTCGCGGACCGAGTGGCACAGCGCGGCGACGCGGCGCAGCGGCGTGCCCGCGTGCACGGCCCAGCACAGCGTCGCCATGCGTGCTCCCTCACCTGCGGCACAGTGAACTTCGGCGACGACGTCTTCATGAACCCCTGGGGCTTCATGACCGACCTCTACCAGGCCACCCAGGAGAAGGGCATCGTCCCCGAATTCGAACTCTTCGACCTGGGCCACATCTCCACCCTGCAACGCCTGCTGTCGGCGTACGGGCTGCCGCACGGCGGCCGGATTCACTGCGATCTGGTCATGGGCGTACCAGGCGGATTCGACGGCGACCTGCGCACAGTGGCCGCGGCCGTGCAGGCGCTCCCGGAAGGCGCCACCTGGTCGGCCACCGGAATCGGGCGCACGTCCGTGCCTGTGCTGCTGGCGGCGTTGTCGGCGGGCGGGCACCTGCGGGTCGGCATGGAGGACACCCTCACCTACGCCAAGGGCCGGCCGGTCCGGGACAACGCCGAACTCGTCACCAGGGCGGCCGCGACCCTGGCCCAGCGCCCGCCGATGGACCCGCAGACCGCCCGCGTCTTCCTGACGCCTTCCACCAGGACAGCGAGGAACCGGGCTCCGGTTCGGCGACCTCCTCCATCGCCCCGGCGGCTGGGTCAGCGCCCCGGCTGCGCCAGGCCGAGCGCCAGGCCTTGATCCCGAGGTACAGCAGCAATGCCGCGCCCACCACGCGCAGGACCAGGAAGGCCACCTCTGAGGCGGCGACCAGGGAAGCGAGCCCGGCGGCAGCGAGCAACGCCCATAAGTACAGGCCCGCTTCCAGGCCCAGCACCGTGGGCACCGCACCGGAGAAGCCGCGCAGTGCGGCGCGGCGCAGGATCAGCGCCATCGCCGGGCCCGGCGACGCGGAGATCAGCACTACGGCAAGGACGAAGGCAGGGAGAGAAGAGATGAGTTCCACGAGGCTCATCTTGGCTGTGCGCTTATTGCCCGTTCCACGCGTTTAACGCCGACCGCGCGTCGAACTGAGCCTTCGCGGCGAACGACCCGCCGGCGTGGGCGGTGAGCATCAGGGCCGGCACCCACAGCACCCTCCGCAGTGGGCCGGGAGCACGCCTAGGCCAGCGTGTCGAGTGACACCTGCCACAGCCGCTCCGCGGCCTCCGGGTCCAGCGCGTACGCCGCGATGCCCTGGCGGCTGTTTCCCGGCTGGTTCGGCTCCGCCTCGTTGCAGTCCTCGAAATACCGCCCGCCGACCCCGGCGAGCAGCGGCGAGGTGGCCACCAGCACCGATGTGGCCGCCCCTTGCTCAACCGTCTTCACCGGCAGACCCGCGTCGCCGACCGCCACCGCCGCGCGCAGCCGCTCCTGCTCCTCCTCGCTGATATGGCGCAGCAGGTTGGTATGGATTACGCCGGGCATCAACGCGTTGACGGTGATGCCGTCGTCCGCCCACCGGCGGCTCGCCTCGACCGCGAACAGCACATTGGCGGTTTTCGACTGCGCGTACGCCGACCAAGGCTCGTACGCCCGCTCGCGGAAGTGGATGTCGTCGAACACGACCGGCGACCGCAGGTGTACCGAGGAGCTGACGGACGCGACCCGCGCGCCCCCGGCCGCCGCGAGCGCGTGACGCAGCCCGGTGGCGAGCGCGAAATGGCCGAGGTGGTTGGTGGCGAACTGCATCTCCCAGCCCTCCGGCGTACGCATTTCGGGCGTGGCCATCACGCCGGCGTTGTTGACCAGGATGTGGAGCGGCCCGTCCCACCCCTCGGCGAACGCCGCGACCGACGCCTGGTCCGTGAGGTCAAGCCGCGCGACCAGGACCTGCTTGTTGCCAGTGGTCTCAATGATGTCCTCAGCGGTGCGCTCGCCCGCGTCGAGCTGGCGGACCGCCAAGGTCACCTCGGCGCCGGCGGAAGCCAGCGCCCTGGCCGTCTCGATGCCGATGCCGGACGCGCCGCCGGTGACAATGGCCCGCCGCCCGCTGAGATCGAGGCCGTCCACCACCTCGGCCGCGGTCGAGGCGGCCGAGAACGGCGTGGTGATACGTGTGGTCATGATTCTCCCGTCCGGTACGATCAAACGGAGAAGCCTCCGCTACGCCTTCAATGTAAACGGAGGGTCCTCCGATTAGCAACCAAGGAGGTCACCGTGTCCCGCCCGCTGCGCGCCGACGCGCAACGCAACCGCGACCGGTTACTGGAAGTCGCCGTGCGCGCGTTCTCGCAGGACGGCCCGGACGTCACGCTCGACGCGATCGCCAAAGAGGCCGGTGTCGGCATCGGCACGCTTTATCGCCATTTCCCCACCCGCGAGTCGCTCATCGAAGCCGCCTACCGCAACGAGCTCTCCCGCCTCCGCGAGGCCGCCGACGAACTCGTCGGCGAACTTCCCCCGGCCGAGGCGACCCGCGCCTGGATGGACCGCTTCGTCGATTACATAACGACAAAACGCGGCATGGCGGACGCGCTCCACGCGGTGATCGCCTCCGGCGGTAACCCGTTCGCACACAGCCGCGACCAACTCGTCGACTCCATGACAGTCCTGCTCAACGCAGGCGCCGAGTCCGGCGCGCTCCGCGGCGACGTCGAACCCGCCGACGTCCTGGCCACCGTGTGCGGCGTCACCCTCACGGCCGGCGAGCCCCGCCAACGACAGCAGGCCGCCCGCATGCTCGACCTACTGATGGACGGCCTGCGCTACCGGCCTGCTTGATGGTTTTGTGAACCCTCCACGAAGCGCAGTCACCTGAACCCGGCTGTCCACGCACGGCCTGATACCGGCCGCAGCCTCCCAATAACCTTGTAGGGCTCAAGAACTCGATTTACTTCCAGCGCGGGCCATCCATCCGGTGGGGTGGACGGGTTGAGAGTTGCCGAGCGGCTGGTTCGGGTCGTCTGGGATCATCCTCTGTGATCTTGTGTACGCCGTTGCCCGGCGCCTGCTGTCTTTGCCCGCACTGCTGTTACGGAGCGAGGCATCCAAGGAGGCGGAGTTGCTGGTGCTTCGGCATCAGAACGCGGTCCTGCGCCGTCAGGTCCCACGCGTGCGGTATGAACCAGCCGACCGCCTGTGGTTCGCGGCGCTCTCGCACCTGATACCCCGCCGCCAATGGGAGAAGATCTTCCCGATCACGCCGGCCACCCTGTTGGCCTGGCACCGCAAACTCGTGACGAGGAAGTGGGACTACAGCAGACATCGCCGTCCCGGCCGCCCGCCCACCGCGGCTGCGGTCAAGGTCCTCATCCTGCGCATGGCCGCGGACAACCCGGGATGGGGTCACCGGCGCATTCATGGTGAGCTGACCCGCCTCGGCCATAAGATCGCCGCTTCTACCGTCTGGAACGTCCTGAACCGGGCCGGGATCGATCCCGCCCCGCGCCGCGACGGCCCGACGTGGAAGCAGTTCTTGACCGCCCAGGCCGAGCACATCGTCGCGGTCGACTTCCTGCACGTGGACACCGTCACCCTCAAACGCCTCCACGCCCTGGTCATGCTCGAACACGGCAGCCGCCGTACTCATCTGCTCGGCGTCACCCCAAACCCCACAGGCCAATGGGCCGCCCAAGCCGCCCGCAACTTCCTTATGGACTCCGACATCGACTCCACGAAGCTGAAGTTCCTGATCCGTGATCGTGCGGGCCAGGTCACCGGTTCCTTCGACGCGGCGTTCGCCGACGCCGGCCTCCGGGTCCTCACAAGCCCACCGCAGGCCCCGAAAGCGAACGCACACTGCGAAAGGATCATCGGCACCCTACGCCGCGAAGTCCTCGACCGCATGCTCATCCTCAACCAGAAACATCTACGCCGGACACTCACCCGCTACCTACAGCACCACAACACGGCCCGACCTCACCGCAGCATCGGACAACTGCCCCCATCACAAGCCGAAACAGGACCGCCAAACCCCACCGACTTGGCCAACCACCGAGTCCATCGCAGAGCGATCCTCGGAGGCCTTATCAACGAGTACCAGGTCGCCAGCTGACACCGTCGCGAACCGGCAGGTCAAGCATCGAATCCAATTATTGAGCCCCACAGCTTGAACACCGACCCGCATCAGCAGCGGAACCGCAGGTCAACAGCATCGGCTGAATATTGACACCCTTCAGGGTGCGATCGCCATACTCCTCGTTGGCCTGGGGCAGGCCATCTACGCATGGCTGGTCACCCGCCGTATTCGATGAGCCTTGCTCGCTATGTATACCTGAGGATTTCGGATTGCCGTGAACGCACGATGCTCCGAGAGGAACGCAGCGGGCCCCGCCCGGGTTCCTGTATAGCTCTCGAAATGCCTCTCACCTGGGATAATCACCAAGGATGGCCACCTAGTGCAGCAGCAGTCGCCAATCTCGCAGGGGATCTTGACATGGTGGCCACGCTGTATATCCTAAGTTACAGAAGCATGATGTATACATTTCGCTTCTAGGTCATCATGACGGAGTGGGGCGCGCTCCGTTGCCACATCCATCGACCGGAGCACGACAGTGACCAACACCACGCCTGACGGCATACGTCCCTACACGCGCGAGCACCCCGTCACAACCGACGAAGACCTCAGTTCCGACGCGTTCTGAACGGCAGGGTCGCCATCATCACCGGCGGTGGCCGCGGCATCGGCGCCGCGATCGCGCGGGAGGGCGCGTCCCTGGTCATCAATGACCTGGGATCCACCCCCGACGGCAAAGGCGGTGACAAGGGGCCGGTGCACGAGATCGCCGAGGAGATCAACGCCTCCGGCGGCCGGGCCGTGGCCGACGACGGCGACGTCGCCGACACCGCCACCGGCCAGCGACTGGTCGACACCGCCCTCGACCGGTACGGCAAGCTCGACGTGCTGGTCAACGTGGCCGGCATCCTCCGCGACCGCATGATCTTCAACCTGACGGAGGAGGACTGGGACACCGTCATCCGCGTCCACCTCAGAGGCCACTACAGCACCATCCGCCCCGCCACGGCCTACTGGCGCCAGCAGCGCAACCCCGCCGGCAACTACCGGATCATCAATTTCACCTCCCTCTCCGGCTTGGACGGCTCGCCCGGCCAGCCCAACTACGCCGCGGCCAAAATGGGCATCGTGGGCCTGACCTACTCCCTGGCCCAGGCCATGGCCCGCTACGGCGTCACCGCCAACGCCATCGCCCCCGGCGCGGCCACCCGCCTGACCGCCACCATCCCCGACGACAGGCGCCTCAACGACCCGGCCGCCGAGGAGCCGGCCGAAAGCCCGATGGTCCCGGACAACATCGCGCCCATCGCGTTGTATCTGGCCGGCGAACGCTCTGGCTGGCTCAGCGGCCGCACCGTCGCCGCCATCGGCTACGAGGTCGGCCTCTACAACAACCCCGAGATCATCCGCCAGATCACCAGCACCGGCCCGTGGCAGTTCGACCAGTTCGCCGACCTCGTGGAACGCAGCTTCCGCCCGGTCGCCGACGGACTTCCCCCAAGCGTCTTCGCCCCCCAGCTCAACTCCTGACCCTTCTCTCCCGAGACCGCGATCGACGATCCGGGAAATCACAAGTTGTCGCGCATGAGCACCATTGTGGACAGGGCCCGATAGAGCCGGCACCTGCTCATCGTTGCTGAGCGAGCACACCCCCCCACTCGAATCCGGCGTTCCAGGCCGCATCGCCATCAGAGGCCGACGCCTGGCCGCATTCTCCCCCCATTTCACACACGCGCTGTTGGCCTTCGAGCCGCACGCGTGGTTTGCGACATCTTCTTTAGAAGGAGCCATCATGGTGAGCGAGCGTATTCAGCCGCAGCGCGAACCGGACACGACGGACACCAAAGCGAGCGCGACGAAGCACCGTCCGGTCATGGCCTGGACCGTAACTTTCATGCTGCTCGGATGCACTCTGATCTCATATCTGGACAAGGCGATTCTCGGGCTCGTCGCGCAGCCGGCGATGGCGGACCTCGGGCTGACCGCCGCCGAATTCGGCGCCATCGCCAGCGCCGGAGGGCTGCTCGGCCCGGTCGCGGCGCTGCTGTTCGCCTTTGTGGCCGATCGGCTGCCCCTCAAAGGCACGCTCTTCACCCTCGTCGTGGTGTGGTCGCTGTTCCAGCTACCCATCTTCTTCGTCGCGTCAGGCGGGCTGCTCCTGGCGACGCGGCTCATGCTCGGCGCGATGGATGCCCCTGCCCTGCCGATATCGCACGCGGTCGCCTACTCGTGGTGGCCGAACGACCGGCGCGGACTGCCCGCGGCGGTGCTGACCACGGGAGCCTCGTTCGGCAAACTGATCTTCGCTCCGCCACTGGCCTTCATCATCGCCGCCTACAGTTGGCAGGCGGGCTTCCTCGCAGTGGCGATCCTGGGCTTCGTCTGGGGGCTGGCCTGGCTGTTCATCGGCCGAGTGGGGCCGTACGGCAAGGCCGAGACCGAAACGGCGACAACACAGGGACCGGGCGAGCAGGGAACGACCGAGCAGGGAACGACCGAGCAGGGAGCGGGATCGCGTGCGCCGGTACGGTCCATCCTGGCGACCGGCACCTTCATCGGGTACGTGGCCGCGTCCACCGCGGCGCAGATGCTCGGGGTCGTCGTCCTCACCTGGCTCCCGTCCTACTTCCAGGTAGGGCTGGGATTCTCCGCGGTGACGGCGGGATCGCTGTTCGGCGTGCCGAGCATCGCCGCGATGCTGTTCCTGTACCTGAACGGCGGGTTGGGCGACCGGATGATCAGGCGGGGCACACCCACCCGCAAGGCCCGAGGGCTGTGGGGCGGGGTGCTGCTCGCACTCGGCGGCGTCTTCCTCGTCGTGTTGCCCCTCGCCTCCGGAGTGGTGCTCCCGATCGCCCTGCTGATGATGGGCTACGGGCTGGCCATAAGCATCTACGCCGTGGCGAATCCGGCTCTCGCGCAGATAACCCCGGTCGCACAGCGGACGAGCGTCTTGTTGATCGGCCTCGCCGCCAACCATTTCCTCGCCGCCGCCGGGCCGTGGATCACAGGATTCATCCTCGACGACGCCCGGTCGGCGGGCACGCTCGCCCAGGGCTACACCAGCGTGTTCATGCTGATGGGCGGCATCGCCATCGTGGGGGGAGCGCTGTTCGCGCTGCTGGTGAATCCGGAACGCGACGCCGCGAAGGTGGAGGCGGCCCGCCTCGCACGCGCGGCCGCGCAGGCCGCGTGAGTCGAAGGAGGAAACCGCGATGCGGATCGGCATGAGCTTGAACTACACGGGTGGCTTCAAGGACACCGTGGCCGAGTTGGCCGACTACGAGAAAGCCGGCCTCGACAGCGTGTTCGTGGGCGAGCCGTACGGCTTCGACGCGGTCAGCCAGATGGGCTACATCGCGGCGATGACCACACGGGTGCGGATAGCCTCGGGCGTCCTGCCGATCTACTCCCGCACGCCTGCCCTGCTCGCGATGACCGCGGCCGGCCTGGACCACGTCTCCGACGGCCACTTCACCCTCGGCCTCGGCACCTCCGGCCCGCAGGTCATCGAGGGCTTCCACGGCGTGCCGTACACCGCCCCCCTGGGCCCGTACCCGTGAGGTTGTCGAGATCTGCCGCAAGGTGTGGAAGCGGGAGCCCGTGATCCACGACGGCAGGCACTACACCCTCCCGCTCCCCGAAGGGCAGGGCACCGGCCTCGGCAAACCGCTCAAGCTGATCAACCACCCCGTCCGCGAGCGCATCCCGATCCTGATCGCCGCCATCGGTCCCAAGAACGTCGAGCTCACCACCGAGGTCGCCGAGGGCTGGTTGCCGGTCTTCTACATGCCGGAGAAAGCCGCCGACGTGTGGGGCGGAGCGCTCACCGCCGGCTCGGCCAAGCGCGACCCGGCGCTCGGCGAGCTGGACGTCGCCGCCCAGGCGAGCCTCGCCATCGGCGACGACGTGGCGGACGCGCTGGATCTCGGCCGCCCGATGACCGCCCTCTACATCGGCGGCATGGGCGCCAAGAGCAGGAACTACTACAACGACCTGACCCGGCGCTACGGCTATGAAAAGGAGGCCGAGCAGATCCAGGAGCTGTACCTGTCCGGCAAGAAGGACGAGGCCGCCGCCCTTGTGCCGCGCGAGCTGCTGGAGAACATGTCGCTGATCGGCTCCGAGGGCTTTGTCCGCGACCGTCTGGCCGCGATGAAGGCCTCCGGCGTCACCACTGTCAGCGTGAACCCGCTGGGCCGTACCCATGAGGAACGGGTGCGGCTGATCGAGCGGGTCCGGGAACTCGCCTCCTGACCTCCTCATCCGTGCGGTGCGGTGGCCCGCCCCCACGCGTGCCGCCGCACCGCACGGTCAGCGGGTGAACGAGTGAAGCGGTCAGGCGTTCTGATCTGCGGGCCGGTAGCCGACGGCGGACAGCACGAAGTCGACGGTCTCCTCGACGTACTTGTCTCTGCGCTCCATCAGGGCGGGCATCTGGCTGACCGGTGTCGACAGGACGTGGTTGGTGAGGATCCCCGCGACCGCGTCCAGGACGAGCGCCGGGGACGTCCCCTGGGGCAGTTCTCCGCTGTCGATGCCGCTCACCACGATCGAGCGGCCGATCCTCATGCTCTCGCGCTGGTGACGCTCCAGCGCCTGTGCGCCTGCCGATAATGCCATCCGTCCAGTTCATTAGCCCTACAGGGCTTCGCGTGGCGTGGCGCGACCTTCGGCCACCATGGAGGGGCCGAGTGCGGCATGATGAGCCGCCGTGCTCCTTCGCCTGGCCTACCTTGCGGTCACGAACGCCTTCGCCGCGCTGCGGTTGTTGCCGATGGGCGATCGGGACAAGGACGCGGAGATTCTCGCCCTGCGCCACCAGATCACCGTCCTGGAACGGCAACTCGGCTCCGACACCAGGGTGAGATTCGCCCCCGAGGACCGAGCCTTTCTCGCCGCCCTTCTGACATCGCTGCCCCGCGAGGTCCTGTGTCGGCTACGGCTCCTCGCCCGCCCGGATACCGTTCTGCGCTGGCACCGCGATCTGATGAAACGGCGTCACGCCCGGACCTGCCGGTCGAGGCGACCTGGGCGCCCGCCCACGATCCGCTCCATCCGCGCTCTCATCCTGCGCCTGGTTCGGGAGAATCCGGCTTGGGGATATCGGCGGGTGCACGGCGAGCTGGTCACGCTCGGTATCAAGGTGGCTCCGTCCACGGTCTGGGAGATCCTCAAGCAGGAGGGTGTTGATCCGGCTCCCGAGCGTGCGTCCAGCACGTGGGCCGACTTCCTGCGCTCGCAAGCAGACGCGCTCCTGGCCTGCGACTTCATCGAGACCGTCACCCTCAATGGCCAGCGCCAGTACATCCTGGCGGTCATCGAGCACGCCACCAGGCGCGTGCGCGTGCTGGGCACCACCGCGCACCCGACCGCGAGCTGGGTCATGCAGGCGATGAGGAATCTCGTGATGGACCTGGACGATGCGGGCTGCCGGGCGCGCTATCTGATCCGAGATCGGGATGGATGGGAAGTTCCCGGTACTCATGGACGAGATTCTCGCCGAGGCCGGAGTCGAGATCGTCCTCACCGGGATCCGGATGCCGCGGATGAACTCGATCATGGAGAGGTGGGTGCAGTCGTGCCGCCGCGAGCTTCTCGACCGATGCCTGCTGTGGAACGAACGTCGCCTGCGTCACGCCCTGCGCGAGTACGAACAGTTTTACAACCAGCACCGAGCCCATCAAGCCCTGGCCCAAGCGGCTCCACTGCGTGCCGTCCCGGATCCGATCATCGATCCAGAGCGAATCGTTGACCTGAACATACGTCGACGCGACCGACTTGGAGGCGTCCTCCACGAGTACTCACCTGCAGCTTGAACTGCATGGATGTAGTTTTCGGCAGGCGCACAGCCGAAATGGAGTATCCTCCAGGCGTCATCCTTGCGTTGCCCGGCGATCAACAGGTTGCCGAGCTGCACGCTCAGACGGACGCTTTCCTCGTGGAACCACTTCGCGAATTCCGCGTGTTCCGCGATCTTCCCGTACGTGAGACGGACCGGACCGACCCAGCCGGCCCACCGGAACCCGAGCTGCTCGATGATTTGTACTTCGTAACCATTTCCGTTCCGGAGATGCCATTGCATGCTGCCTGTTAGGCAGGCGGCCACCCATGAGAGACGGCAAATGAATCACAGGATGCTGCCGACCCTCCCATCGCTAAGGAGGGTCGGCATTGGCCTGTTCACGGGTGGCCAACGCGTTGTCCCACACGATCTTGGCCAGCGGGTGGTCGACTCCCAGGACACGTTCACACACGGCGAGAGTCTCCTCATACAGCGCGAGGGCCCGGCCCATATCCCCGGCGGCCCGGTAGGCGTTGGCCAGGTTGTTACAGGTGTTCAGGGTAGAGGGATGGTCGCTGCCCAGCACCCGCTCGCGACCCGTCCGGGCCTGGTCGAACAGCGGGATGGCCCGGGCCGGATCTCCAGCCGTCTGGTAGGCGCCGGCGAGGTTGTTGCGGCAGGTCAAGGCCTGGGGATGGTCGACGCCCAGTGTCCGCTCGAAGTCGGCCAGAACCTGCTCATACAGCGGGATGGCCCGGGCCGGATCCCCCACCTCCAGATACATGTAAGCGAGGTTGTTACGGGTAGTCAGAAGGTCGGGGTGGTCTTCGTCCAGCATCCGACCCTCAGCGGCCAAGGCTTGCTCCATCAGCGGGATGGCCCTGCCCACGTCCCCCGCCGCACGATAGGCGGTGGCGAGGTTGACCCGGGAGGACGAGGTGTGGGGGTGATCGTCGCCCAGCACTCGTTCTCGATCGGCCAGTGTCCGCTCCATCAGCGGGATGGCCCGGCCAAAGTCCTTCTCCATATCCCGGTAGGCGCCGGCCAGGTTGCCGCGCGATTGCAGGGTGTCGGGGTGGTCGTCGCCCAGCACTCGTTCTCGATCGGCCAGTGTCCGCTCCAGCAGCGGGATGACCCGGTCCAGGTCCCCGGCCGCGTGGTACGTGAGGGCGAGGTTGTTTCGGCAGTTCAAGGTGTCTGGGTGGTCCTCGCCCAGCGTCCGTTGATAGATAGGGAGGGCCTGCTCGAACAATGTGATCGCCTGATCCAGGTCTCCCGCGTCGGCGTAGGCGAGGGCGAGGTTGCTGCGGGAGGTCAACGTGTCAGGGTGGTCGCCGCCCAGCACCCGCTCCTGATTGGCCAAGGCCCGCTCATACAGCGGGATCGCCCGATCCAGGTCTCCGGCGTCGGCGTAGGCGAGGGCGAGGTTGTTGCGAGAGGTCAGGATGTCGGGATGGCCAGCGCGTAACACCCGCTGCCGATCGGCCAGGTTCTGTTCGAACAGCTGGATCGCCCTGCCCAGATCCCCCGCAGCCTGATACGCGTAGGCGAGGTTGTTACGACAGCCCAGTGTGTTGGGGTGGTCGCCGCCCAGCACCCGCTGAAAGGCGTCCAGATTCCGCTCATGCAGCGATACGGCGCGCGTCAGATCTCCCGCGGCCCGGCAGACGTTGGCGAGGTTGTCACGGGAGGCCAGAGTGTGAAGATGGTCACCGCCCAGCAACCTCTCCCGGTCGGCGAGGGTCTGCTCGTGCAGCGGGATCGCGCGTCCCGGATCGGCGAGGTTCTCAAGATAGGTCCCGCACCAAGCGCGTAAAGAGAGCAGCTCCTCCGAAGGGTCACCCAAGCCGCACGTTACGGCGTACAGGGCGGAGGTCTGCTCGACCAGCATGTCGACAGCGGCACGCGCCACCCAGGTCGCGGCACCATCAGGGATATGGCTGTTGAAGCGGTGCAGCAGATCCACGGCGCCCCCCAGCACCTTCGCCAGGTGACTCCCGGCCTCCCCGCCGGAGACGCCGGCGTGATGCTGGGCGCGTTCGCGCAGCACCCGGCTGGTCAGACGGTGCATGAGTACCGTGGCGCCGTCCTCGCTGAAGCTGATCAGCGAGGTGTCGGCCAGATCGGCCAGCAACTGGTCGATGCCCTCGGTGGCGGCGGGGTCGGGTTCGGTGGTGCCATACAGGACCGTCCGCGGGATACCGGCCTCCGACAGCACCGCCAGCAGTTCCAGCATGTCCCGCGCGGCGGGGACGGCCTGTTCGACCTGGTCGACGGACAACAGGATCGCCGCCGCGGTCCCGTGCGGGTACTCATCATGAGCCTGCGACGGCAGGTACCGGTCTAGGGGATAGCCGCGCAGCAGCCGCACGTAGGCGGGATAGTCCATGCGCCGCCGGTCGATGTAGGCGCCGGCCTGCCCGACCGCCAGCGGAAGACACCCCAGCTCGTCGGCCACCTCTTCGGCGCCCGGGCCGGTGAGGCGGGTGCGCTGGTGCAGGAAGGACACCGCTTGATCGGGGGTGAAGACGCCAACGCCGATCTCGTCATACAAGCTGTGGAAAGCGCGGTTGCGAGTGGTGATCAGGACGTGGGCGGCACCGGTGGCCGGACACCAGCGCCGCACCTGCTCCACCGCCGTGGCGTTGTCGAACACCAGCAAGACCGGATGATCGGCGGCCGCCAGCCAATCCCGTGCCCTGACCGCGGAAGCGAAGGCGTCCTCCTCGGGGACGGCGACCTCCAGCCGGCGGGCCAGAGCTGCCAGGCCAGTGACGATGTGATCCTCGCTCTCGGCGGTGATCCAGGCGATGACCGGCCACCCGGCCCGCTGGCAGGCCCAGGCGTAAGAGGCGGCCAGCAGGCTCTTTCCCACCCCCGGGGTGCCGGTGACCGCGTCGATCACTGCCGCGCCGTGCCCGTCCACCCGCTCATGCAACCGTGCCAGCAGGTCGGCGCGTTCTTGGAAGGCGCGCGGCCGTTGCGGGACGTCACCCTCGACGATCTGCCTGATCGGCGCGGCAGGCAGCGGGGGCAGGTTGAAGATGAACTGATCACGACCGGCCTGATACACCCGGCCGCCCCCGGAGGCCTTAGCCTCCATCCGGATCGACTCGCCGGGACCCTGGCCCGCCTCGTTGTTCCCTGCCGACGCCGACGCGCTCATCACTCGTTGATGGTCTGGTTGCCGCCGGCCTGATACACCCGTCCCGACCCGGACGCCTCCGCGCTCATCCGCACGTTCCGCGCGTTGTCCCCGGTGGAGACGATCCCGCTGTTATCCCCGCTGATGACCACCGATCGCTCACCCGGGCCCTGGCCTTGATCCTCACTCTCGCCGGCGGCCGAGGTAGCCGAGGCGGCAGAGGTGGCGGCCGGGGCGGAGCGGGTGAGCAGGTGTGTCACCCACGTCAGGACGGCTGAGAACGCCACCGCGACCAGGATCCACCACCACGCCCACTGGCCGTCGTTCAGGATCTGGTTGACCGCCACACCGACCGCGACCGGCAATACCGCCGCACCCGCTGGCAACAACACCCGGAACGCACCGGAACCCATTCGCGCCATGGCGCCATCATCGCCACAAACCCGCGCCTCGTTCACTGGAACCGCCCACAGCCCGATCTCAATCCCGCAACCGTTCACCTCTACCACGCCGAGACCTTAAGCCGACCTCCAGAAAGGACACGGCGCCGGGTCATCTCCGGTAGCCACGCCGGGAGGAATGCTCATCAGATCGGCATCTCCCGAACGCCAGGCCTTGGCGAATGCCACAACCACGGCACCCATCTCCACCAGCAATAACGCGTGGACCGCAGAGATGAAAGGGGAGACGGCAAGGGCGGGACGCGTACACCAGCCAAGGAGATCAGAGCATGGTGGACACACTGGCAGGCGGCGTGACGAGCGGCGTGGCGGGCACCAGCGGCGCAGTCTGGATCTCCCTCCAGCGCATCAAGCGGGAGAGCAGGGGAGCCGAAACCAGCCTTCCGTGCCTCAACCCATGCCGCTCCCTGGCCGTCAGGCCGACTGGTTTGGGTAGACCCGGACTCACGCAGGGCGGCTGGTATCTCGCCGCCCTGTGCGGATGTGCGGGGAGGCCGCCCAGAACCACGAATCGGGTTGATCGGCCAGGTGTACTCGGCCATCAGGTTGGTGTCTCGCCGTTGCTGATGCTTGATCAAATGGAAGACCTACGGGATGCAGTGGAGATTGCCGTCATCACCGCCCCGGAGGTCCTCGTGGCCCACGCTAACGCCTGCCTGGGCACAGACCTTCGAGAACGATGTCGTGATCGACTGGTTGTTCGACCAGCCTCGCCGCCGTGAATAACAGAACGGGTCAGGGGCTGGGGGCCCGCTTCGACTTGAGACCGGCCCTGCGCTCCTATCCCAGGATGGCTCGGCCGGCTACCCGTTGGTGAACCAGGCGGAATCCAGCCCTTCCAGGGCCCATGTCCCGCCTTAAGGCTTGGAGCCTATGGATGGCCGGGGATTCGGTTGGCCACCGCTACCCTTGCCGCTCCGCCAGGGGGCGTTGGGGTCGTCGAGGGTGTCGAGCATGACGTGGCACCACGTCAGTGCCGCGTTGACTGCGAGATGGGCGTGGCGCGGACCAAGCCCTACGGGGGCGCTGGCCGGGCCATGGCCGGTTCCGTAGCCACGGTTGCGGAGCTCGCCCAGGCCGAGGGCGATGCTGGTGATGCCTCCGAGGATGCGCTTCACGGCATCGCTCCCATCTGGGCCGGTCGGCACCGACGACGGGTGGAGCCCGATGGCTGCTTGCGAGTCTCGCACCAGTTGAGGAAGGTCGGCCTTGTCGCTTGGGCTCAGTCCGCGCTCGATCAGCACGACTTTCGCAGTGCTTTCGATGAGTTCTTTCGATGAGTTCTTTCGCGCTGCCAATGGCCAGCGCTGGGTCGTCGATGATCGCCCGCTGGATGCGGTTCAGGTGTTGCCTGATCGCAGATGCGTCGGCGACGTTGGCCAGGGAGCCCAGGGCGAATGTCGGACCGGCGGAAGTGACGTGGCCGGTTGTCGGGTCGACCTGGTAGCCGTCACGGCGCAGCGCGTTGTAGAAGTCTTCGGCGTACGAGCCGTGGGGGCCGGCCAGCCGCTCGAAAACGCGCAGTACCCGATCAACGTGGGTCTGGTCGGACCAGTTAACGCCCTCCAGGTACTGCTGGGTGAGGGTGCGGCGAACGCTGGAATCCTCGTAGATGCAGTCGGCGTTCGGGGCGAAGAGTTCGTCTTGGAAGGCGGCGTGAATCGCGCCGACGGCAGAACCCGTCATGAGATCCCGGAAGAGGCCGCGTGTGGTGCGGCCCACCAGATCACCCACTGCTGATCACCTGCTAATCCGGGAATTGGTCGACGGGCGACCGCGATATGGTCACCCATCAACCTATGAACATCTAGGTCAGTGCGAGAACAGATTCTTCCTGAGTCGACGGTTGCCGGTCGAGCGATGCCCGCCCACGCGAAGGACCACGACGCGGTTTATGCAGACTGCGCCAGCGTGATGATCATTCGCTCGAGACTCCAGTTCGGGTCGAGAATTGGCGGGATCCTCTCTGAGTCGTATCCTCTGGCGCTCAATTCTTGGGAGAACGATGTGTGATCGGATTCTGGGGCAAAGATCATGATTACGTCGCCACGTGCGAAGTCGAGATCACCTCGATGACGCCACTCGCGCTCCCAGGAGAATTCCTTGCGATAGATCACCCCATCGTTTGACCGGATCCCAGTTCCCATCTGTTCAATGAAGGGTGTGAGCTGAAGTACGTCCGGAACCCCGCCGTTAGGCTGGGTGACTGGTTGAGTGAGGGCGGCCATAGCTTGCTCAACTAGGCGATTAATGGGATGCGTCAACCAAGCGTGCCCGGGGGTGATGTCGATGTACCAGATGGGATTCGCACCTCGGCGTCGTGCCCAGTCCTTGGCGAATACGACTCCATAATTGGATAGCTGAACGCTTCGATCTGCGATCGGCTGGCACATC
The DNA here is from genome assembly GCF_040607515.1 of Streptosporangium sp. NPDC005286. Classification (NCBI taxonomy): domain Bacteria; kingdom Bacillati; phylum Actinomycetota; class Actinomycetes; order Streptosporangiales; family Streptosporangiaceae; genus Streptosporangium; species Streptosporangium sp. NPDC005286. Next base: position 31,103 of record NZ_JBEXGU010000047.1, read on the forward strand.
ATCCATGCGTGTTCTAGCGGTGTTTCCGTGAAGCAGACAGCTCGTTGGCTGTCTTCGAAGCGCGTGCCTTTGACTAGTTCGGCCGCCATGCCGAAAGCATTCACAGCACGCACCCGCTGGTTAGTCAGGATGGTGAAAAGCGCCTCACGGGCATCGGCCTCGGCTGAATTTCGCGTGAGGTGGACGAGGAAGGTGGAGAGGTCACTCCGGCGATGGAGAAGACTTTCGACGTCGACAGGCTGGCGCGGCGGGGGGTAGTTCACGGCTCTCCAGAGGGTGTAGCTTAACGTGCGGCAGTAGGGCCAGCGTTAGGCCTTGGTCTTGCTCACGGCCTGCTGCAATTGGTCGATCATTTGCTGGCGATCCTCGTTGTAGGAATTTCTCGTTTTTGAGCTTGTGGCGAGAATTGACTCTACTTCCTCGCGTGAATCATGAATCATCTCGATCAACCGCGCCGGGGGCGGGGCTGGAAAGATGACAAGATTACCTTCTAGGGACCAGAAGCATTCATTGACATCTGAATGCGTGCGGAGTAGATCCCTCAGCCGGCTACTCGCATGGTGGTCTATGTTAAGTTTGAGCTCGCAAGACAGCCCAATTCCTGTCGCATAGCGAGTTCCCAGACTGACGTCTTCCACCCATGACGGGACTACGCCGCGAATCGCGTCGCGTAGGTTCGTCTCGGCTCGAACTCGTTCTGATTCCGCTTTTTTCTGTGCAGCCTCGGCATGCTGAATCGAAGTTTCTGCCTCCTTGAGGGCGTTGTTAACGAGGCGTACCAGGGTGTCCGCATCACACTCTTTTGGATCCCATTCAAACTTGATGGATCCATATTCGGTGATCTGCCAGTAATTCGCTGCCGTGTGGGCTATCTCCCGAAGTAGTTGGTAGACGTGCGCACGCCAACCGTCGAAAGATTCCTCTGGTGGCAGGTTGCTCAAAATGAACTCTGCCCCCCATCTTCCCTGCCAGACATGTTCAATTTCGGCGGAGGCAATATTTGCAGGATGCGAGGGGTCGCTGCGGATGGACCTCCGGGAGATGAGCCACTGTTGCTCGCGGTCCACTGTGAGCGTCGCCGAAAAGCTTTCCCAGCGCACGATCCACCAAAATGTGAAATCCAGAACTCTCTCACATTCGGCGTGTGTATAGGGGACGTCCTTCTCGCCGGTTATCCACTGAACCCACAGCGCTTCTCCGGCGTCCGCACTGAAGGGAGTCAGTAGTAGTTCGTCCAGGGAATCGAAGCGCGCATTAACCGCTTGCCACTGTGGATTGGGTGACTGCTGAGTCGGTACGTGAACCGGCCCCTGCCCGATGTTTCGTCTCTGGACCCGCCACTCTTCAACGGCTACGTCAAGGGCTGATGACGCATGGGCGACGGCAGACTGATAGTCGCCATTATTGAACGACTGTTCCGCTAGCTGGAACGTATTCGAGATGTCGATGTTGGCGATGGCGTTTGCTCGCCAGATGGTAAACAGATTGGCGCCGAAGACTTCATTTACTACGGATCGCACGAAACGCTCTGCAACGGTGCACCAGGAAGTCAACTGCGTGGGATTTACGCGAATTCCGTGATGCTGCGCATTGTTGCGCGCTCGGTGAAGGTCGAGGATGCTTCCCACCCCCTGGAAATTCCAGCTCTGTTTGCGCAGGTGCTCGACGACCTTGTTGACGTTTTTCTCTAGGTCCAGGGCAACGCTCAGGCCAAGTTCCTTGGCCGCCAGACCGGTGACCTTTTCGCATGCACCATCCAAGGCGATGGTCGCGAAGTGTTTATCGGCGTTGCTGGGGAGCTTTGCCGAGACCAGGGCGGTTTCCAAGATGACGCGCAGGTCGAGGAGGCCTTCGATGGCCGTGGGCGAGATGCGTGGAGGATGCGCCACGTTTGAGGTCACCACTCCTGTCTGGGCATCAACGTCGACTTTGGATGGTTTTGTTGGGACAGGTGGTTGGCCTGCTCGGATGGCGTGCCCCTCGCCGGGCGAAAATCCTAAGCAGCGTTGGATGCCATCACCAACACGTTTCCCTTCCTTCGCTAACAGCCCAGTTCGGGCGGCCTCTTGAACCAACGCGAGCGGGCATTCGACTGCAGTGTAGGAGTCGCCTCGCTACCGTGCCGCTATGGAGATCAACGATTGGATCACCCTGGCTGGAGTGCTTGGGGCGTTGATCATGTCGGCCTGGGCTCTGGTCTACACCCGATCATCAGCGAAGAGCGGGAGGACATCGGCCGCCGCAGCCGTGCGCTCGGCTGATGCCGCCTACACCGCAGCCACGGCCGCGACCGCCGCTGCCGAGGAAGCCGCGCGGGTTTCTCGGATCGAACAAGAACGGGAGCACAGTGCTCTGCGACCATCACCGCCACCGGAGATCGAGGGTGTGGTCCAAGGAGACCATCCGCACCAAGCTCTGTTCGGTACCTTTGTGGTGCCCCGCGACTACCGCGTCCTCGCCCGAGCCTGGAATGGCGCGACGCATACGCCGATCAGCCTTCCGCTCCTGATTAGAGCCAACCAGGTCCATCGCTTCTGCATAGAGCACTGGCCCGACGAACGCACCAGACCACAGACGAAGGAAATCGAGTTCGAGTTCTGGGCACCTCTGGACGCAGACGGCGTAGAGGTCTGGGCTTGTCCGTGCGACCGCCCCCATCTGGACAAAGAAGGGCATTGGCGCTGGCGCGTACCGCTGGAATACACCGACCCAACTGAGACGATCTGGTAGGTCCAGCTTTGTGAGCCCTGGCGGGGGTATAGAGCGAAACCCCTACCGATTGGTGATCCAGACCGGCTGCTCGCAGCGCCGTGTGACGCCTCTGATGCCGGTGCACAACTTGATCACGTCGATATGGCTCAAGAAGGTACCTTCCTCGCTGCAGCCCCACTCCGCTCCGTTGGCGTCGGCCACGGTGTGGATGCCGAGGATCGGAGTGGCGTACTCGGCCTCGACGTACAGGTTGTCGGCCTTGTTGTCGCACACCAGGATGCGCCGACGATCCTCGGAGACGCGAATGCTCCCAGCTGCGGTTGAGTGGCTCCACCCTGGGCCGGGATCAGCGGGCGCTGCGGACGCGGCGACCGTCGCGGCGAGGACAGCCGAGAGGATGAACGCACGAACAAGCACAACGATCCGTTCCAGGAGAGGCCGTCAAAACGGCTGTCATCCTGAACGACGTTCCCCCGGGCCTCTGCGTGTTGACCGAGGCTTGACCCTGGCTCGACCTGATCTAGGAGAAGTGGGACTCGTGGGCCCGCTTTCAGGGGATGTTCTGTGGCCGTCAAATGGATCCGACGCGACGTCGGCCCGCTTAGCGATCTTCGCCCGGCACGTGGACGCACCAATGAGCAACCGCCGAGCAACCACGGCCGATCTCGCCTCGCCGCCGAGGCCTCAAACCGGGACAAACCCCCTGGTCAAATCGGGTCATAAGTGGTGGGGCGCCAGGGATTCGAACCCTGAACCTACGGATTAAAAGATCGCTCTCGGGCCGTTCCGGACGGTTCAATGCAGGCCAGAGGGCATGAGTGGTCCACCTTGAACGGCTCTGAACGCCCCTGTATTGCAACCCGAAGTGCAACCCCGGCGCTCGGTGGGCCGGGGCTGAGGCACGAAGCCCCGGACCGTCGATCGCCCCCGGCCATGAGCTGAGATCAGCCATCGCATGGCGATCGTAAGGGTGGCATGAGTCCGATGATGTGACGACAGTTTGAAACGTTCACTTCATGGCGCTTAGGCATTTAGTAGTTCCAGGGATAAGTCATCACAACTTCAACCCTTGGTGTGCCTACTAGCCCAATCGGATACTGGACACGCAACAGGCAGTTTCGTGAGGCAGCGGATGACTATAGAGCTTATGGTGTTATATGGGATGCGCCACCCCGGTTTCGTAGCGATCTGATCACAGCGCATCACACTCGGAACGTTCGATACCAGTATGAAAGGCATGGGCTGGCGCGGATGGCGGTGGGCGGTCGCCGGACTGGCGATCGGCGCCTCGGTCGTTCTCCTAGGGTTCGCGCTGCGTGCTTGGGATCTGGGGGCGGCGGCCAACATCGCGCAATTACTGTCGCTGCTTCCGATAGCGATCGGAATGATCGGCTGGGCACGCACCAGAGGCGAGGCGGCCAGCACTTCATCGGACGCGCTGGAGGCCCTGGATGAGCTGGTACGGACGATCGAGGAAAAGACCGACCGAATCGAACAGTCGATAACCCAGCAGAACAACATCGGCGAAGGACTGCTGAAGACGCGGGATCGGCTGACCCAGGCCACGACCCAACTGACGATCGAGCGGCAGAAACTTCATGACCGACTCCTGGCCAGCCAATCCGGCATAAGCGCCACCGCTGAGGTCAGCGAGGCGGAGCGTGAACGGCTGGAAGCAGAGGTTGCCCGCCTTCGCCGGGACCTTCAGGATACGCAGCAGCGATTGGCGGTGGCGGAACGACTGCGCGGAGAGGCTCAACGGCGGCTGGAGGAATCCGAACGGCAACGCGCCCAAGGTGAACGACTCCTGCGTGAGGCTCACGCCCAGGCAACTGAGGCGCGGCGTCACCTCGCCGACATCGACGCCCGCCCCGTGCTGGAGAGCGCTTCCCTTGCGAGTCGGGCGCTACCGGTCATCGCCGACACACAACTGATGGGGGACAACGACCAACAGGCGGTCGAAGAGATCTTCCGCTATGTCGACGACGTCTTCCACCAGGAGGCTGTCACCCTCGACCAGGTTCAAAACGATCTCGCTGTAACCGCTACCGCCACACATCGACTCACCGGCCCTGACGGAGCGGGCAGAGTTGACGCCTCGGACGACCGGCACTCGACGCTCCGTTTACCGAAGCGGCGAGGCTGGAAGGTGTTTGCCGGTATAGGCTCACTGACCGCCGGTCTTACTCTCGTAGCGATCTATCTAGCTGGACCGCTTCTCACCCCTTCCAAGGGGCATAACCCGCAGGCCATCACCACCTATCAATCATCATCTGCTACTCCAAAGCCAGCTCAAAAACCTACTCCACAGCCAGCCTGGACAATCTCCTGGACCTACAGAACCGGCGACTGGGTCTATTCGAGTCCGGCAGTGGTGGATGGTGTCGTGTACGTCGGAAGCGGTGACGGCAAGGTGTATGCGTTGGATGCGCTGACCGGTGCTGTGCGCTGGACCCACAAAATCGGCGGCCGGGTCTATTCGAGTCCGGCAGTGGTGGATGGTGTCGTGTACGTCGGAAGCGGTGACGGCAAGGTGTATGCGTTGGATGCGCTGACCGGTGCTGTGCGCTGGACCCACAAAACCGGCGACTGGGTCTATTCGAGTCCGGCAGTGGTGGATGGCGTTGTTTACGTCGGAAGCGGTGACGGCAAGGTGTATGCGTTGGATGCGCTGACCGGTGCTGTGCGCTGGACCCACAAAACCGGCGACGATGTCGGTTCGAGTCCGGCAGTGGTGGATGGTGTCGTGTACGTCGGAAGCGACGACCACAAGGTGTATGCGTTGGATGCGCTGACCGGTGCTGTGCGCTGGACCCACAAAACCGGCAACTGGGTCCGTTCGAGTCCGGCAGTGGTGGATGGTGTCGTGTACGTCGGAAACGGCGACGGTGACGACGACAACAGCTATAAGGGCAAGGTGTATGCGTTGGATGCGCTGACCGGTGCTGTGCGCTGGACCCACAAAATCGGGAACTGGGTCGGTTCGAGTCCGGCAGTGGTGGATGGTGTCGTGTACGTCGGAAGCGACGACCACAAGGTGTATGCGTTGGATGCGCTGACCGGTGCTGTGCGCTGGACCCACAAAACCGGCAACTGGGTCCGTTCGAGTCCGGCAGTGGTGGATGGTGTCGTGTACGTCGGAAGCAACGACCACAAGGTATATGCACTGGATGCGCTGACCGGTGCTGTGCGCTGGACCCACAAAACCGGCAACTGGGTCTATTCGAGTCCGGCAGTGGTGGATGGCGTTGTGTACGTCGGAAGCAACGACGACAAGGTATATGCACTGGATGCGAGGACAGGGTGAGGTCGATCAAGCGTTTAGACGTTGACAGGCTTTGCTGACGGTTGCACAGGGGCAGAGGAGGCGCGCTGGAGTGGATCGGCTGGTTGTGATGAACAACTGCCAGGGCGGTGGCGTGGCCCCGATGCGGCGGCCGATGGACTGGTGCGGCGCGTGGGCGGTGCGGCGGGCGGCCCGTGGTCCCGCCGCCGGCCGAGACCGGCGCCCACGCCGCACGCTCGGGCGGCGGGCGGGTGGAGGGCCGTGCGGCGGCGCGCCGCGGCGCCGCCTTGATACCTATGAGATTAATTCGGCAACTGTTGGCCGTGCTCTAGATACAACGGGCGGCCGATGCTGCGAGCGGTAACAGCGGCTGTTACGCGGTTGGCCAGTCGTTCGATCAGGAGGCTGGGTAGTTCTTCGACGGGGTGGAAGTCGTAGCCGGTCAGCTCGTCGGCGCCGAGGCGGATGCTGTCGCGCATGCTCGGGGTGAGGGTTCCGCCGTCGAAGAGGAACAGGACCTTGTCGCCTTCTTGGGGGTGAGGTGCCCAGTCGACCACGAGCAGGTCGCCGATCGGCGGTTGGATGCCGAGTTCCTCGTAGACTTCGCGAACGCATGCCTGGAACGGGGTCTCGCCGGGTTCGATGTAGCCGCCGGGAATCTCCAGGTAGTCCTTGTAGTGGGGGCGGACCAGAAGCAGGCGGCCGTGTTCGTCGAAGAAGAGTGCCCCGGCTGCGGCGCGGGGGGTGGCCATTGGCGGGGTCTCTTGTCCGGTCATGATCCCTACGGTACGGGAAGTCCGCCCCGTGTGAAGGTTCCTCAGGTGACGCGCAGCCGGCGGGCCAGATCGGTGAGCCGGTGGCTGGGCTTGCCCTTCTGGCGGCGGATCCAGCTCAGGACGAGTTGGCGGCTGAGGTAGTGGTGGCGGATCTGCTCGGGGGCCAGGTGCTCGGCCTGAAGGAGGGTATTCAATGCCTCGTCGGTGCGGTTCCACTGACTGAACGCCTGGGCGACGGCGATGCCGTGGCGGGCGCGGCGCTCGATCGGCAGAGCGCTGGTGTCCAGTCCGGGGCCGATGTCGATGGCGACTTGGATGTCTCCCAGCTCGATGGCGGTGGCTACCTGGTGGATGGCCACGTTGGTGGGGCCGAATGCGGTCCACACGTGGTTGGCGTCGCCTCCCAAACGGCGCGCGGACTCCGCGGCTTCGGTCAGGAAAGCTCGGGTGGTGGCGCGGTCGTCGGCACAGGCGGCGGCCATCGATCCGGCGAGAAAGAGCGTGCCGTGCACCGACAGGAGTTCGGGGCTCGCCTGGGACAGGTCTTCTTGGAGAAGCCCGGCGGCATCGCTTGTCAGTTGGGAGGCGGCGTCGTAGCGGCCGTTGGAAAGCAGGGCGTGGGTGACGGATCGCAGGAGTGAGGCCATCACGATCTGATCGCCGGAGCTTTGGGCGTAGGTCAGGCCGCGTTCGGCGGCGATCCAGGCGAGATCGGTCTCTCCGACCTTGACGAGGATGGTGGCTGCGGCGTGGTAGGTCTGGCCGAGCAGGCTGAGGGCTTGGATGCGCTGGTCGGCGTGGTAGGCGCCGACGGCGTGGTGGGCCTCGGCGAGAAGCGCCGGCAGGCGGCGGACCACGAGTCCATACCGGGATGCCTGGTAGGCGTGCCATACGTCGGCGATCTCGCTGCGCAGCTCGGTGAGGCTGGGTGGTTCGTGGGCCTGGGCGAGGTTGGCAAGCGGGGTGAGCTGGCGGTAGTCGGTGATCGCCGCCCGTAGGGCCGGGATGGTGCGATCTCCGCTGTCGGAGCTCCAGTCGAGTAGGGACGGCTCGGCGAGAAGGTCACCGAGGGCGACGTCCAGAGCGCCCGCCAGGGACTTGATGACCGACAAGCGGTCAAGGTCGATGCGGTCGTTTTCGACTTTGCTCAGCCAATCGACCGTGCGGCCGACAAGACCGGCCAGGACTTCTTGTGACACTCCGCGTCGTCGGCGATACCACGCTACGCGTTCCCCGATGGTCAGGTGATCCGTCATGCCTCGCATACCGGTCAGCCTCGCACGGATATCTCGGAGACCCCGGAATTCTTTTCCGGGGCGGAGCGGCCTGTTCTTCCTAGTGTCTCGACTGACCGAGAAAACGTCCATCGCGACGGAGGAAAAGGAGTGGGTACGACGGGATCACGCGGGACCGGCGGGGAGGATTGCTCATCCTGCCGGGGCAAGGGGTGGCGATATGTCCAGGTGAGCGCGAACTACAGCGTGCAGGCCATCGATGGCCGACGCAGCCAGAGAACGCGGAGCGATTGCTTCGACTGCTCCGGAACCGGATGGCAGGGAACATGACAGACACACTTGTTTGGCGATGTCCGGTTGAATCCGGAAGCGATGATCCTTCCTATGCTGCTGCGGTGCTCGCCGAGGAGCTGCGAAATCTGGGAATGCCCGCCGATATTCATCGAGGTTTCGGTATCGCGCTGGTTTCGGTGTGGATTGACCTGGCCGTCTGGACCAACGGGATCTCGTACCACTGGTGGTCGGGAACCGTGTCGGCACGTGGACACTGGCTTTATGCGTACAACCCGGTGAATGATCCGGTGACCGCTGCTCGCCGGATCGCCGTCCGGTATGCGGAGCTGCGCGGTGGCCACCCCTTGTCGAGGCTGGTTGAAGAGGTCCAATGTGTTCTCCCGGATGATCGTCGACCGGTCGACCTGCGCGGGAGGCGTTCCGCCCCGCCTGCCTGTCCGGAGTGATCCCATGACCCTCAACGAGTTGAAGGCCGCTTACGGCAGGCGCTGGAGCATCTCGGCATCCCTGGGGGGCGGGTGGTACGCGGTGCGCCGAGATGACCTTTCTCTCAAGAGCCTCCAGCGTGGCCTGTCCCATGTGCGGTGTGGCCAGACCTTGGAGGAGTTGGCCGGCTGTCTGGCGGCCGAGAAGCGAATCGAAGAGCAGTGGTGGACGGCCGGTGTTCTGGATGAAGGTCCCGGTTCGGCTGCCAGTAGTCCACCAAAGCAGGCGCGACGGCGAGATTGACCGCTACTGGTGTGCGATCAGCACTGAGCGTGTCCTTCGCCGCCGCGCTGTGGCCCGGCAAGCCTGCCCTTCCCACACCCAGGCTTGCCGGGCCTTCCACATTCATAGGGGGTGGAAGATCAGAACGCCGATGCTACCCTCAACCTGATAGAACACGTTAAAGCTGGTAAGGCGGTTGTAATGGCAGCTCCACCTGGGGACGGCCTCAAGTACGAGCGGGTACTGAACGCCTTGAGGTCGCGCATCGCGGATGGAACCTATCCATCGGGGATGATGCTGCCTTCCCAAAGCCAGCTTGTCGCCGAGTTCGATGTGTCACGGCCGACAGTGATCGAGGCGTTGCGGTTGCTCCGCCAAGAAGGACTGATCGAATCTCAGACCGGGCGTGGTTCGTTCGTGCGTGGGAAGGTGCCCCTGCTGAATCTGGAGCGCGCCTACCCCGGTCAGCGTCTTCTCGACCTCGCCGAGTCGGAGTCCTCGGCCGAGCTGCTGCAAGCCGGGATCATCGTCGCCCCCACTCGGGTCACCGCCCTGCTTGAGCTGCCCACTGGGTCTAAGGCTTTCCTGCGGCAATATGTCCTCAGTGATGAGGACGGCCCAGTGGAACTGGTTTCGGCGTGGTTTCCCATCGACCTGGTGACCGGGACCAAGCTGACCTCGCCCGAACCGATGGACGAGGGGATCCGGCGTCATTTGTACGGTCGCAAGCGACTCCGGCTGGACTACGCCATGGAACGCACGCTCGCGCGATCGGCAACAGCGGATGAGGCGCACGCTCTGAAGATGTCGGCCGGTGCGCCGGTGCTGAACCTCGTGGTGACTGGACATGACGCTGACGGCAAGGCGCTCCAACTCGTTGACGCGGTCCTTCCAGGGGATCGCCATGAGCTGCGCGACGCGTACCCCCTGACCTGACTGGTCTTCTTCATAATCCAACTTGACGTGACAGGTTGGCGAACCTATCTTTATGGAGCAACCTGATAGGTCAGGTTGAGATTCAAATGGACCCTGTCACGTTAGGACAATGAAATGGCCCTTCAGGGACCCATCCCCGTCAGCTTCCACCAGGTCTTCCCGCACGGCTGCTTCATCGTCGGTGAGGTCGAGCAGGTCAAGGACTTCGACGCCTCGTCCAAGGGCCGCACGGTCTACGCCAAGGACAAGAACACCGGAGAGCTGGTGTGGCAGGTCGCCGTCATGGACGCCGATCCGACCGTCAAAGCCGGGCAGAAGACGGTCTCGGTCAAGATCCTGTCCCCGGTTCAGCCGGTCGTTCCGGCTGCGCTGCCGGGTCTGCCGTTCGTGCCGGTGGAGTTCGACGGCATGACCGCCACCGCCTACGTCGCCCAGAACACCGGACGACTGGCCTGGTCCATCCGGGCCACGACGATGCGGGCTCCCCGCACCGCGGCGGCTCCGGCCAAGGCTCCGGCCGGTAAGGACGTGGCCGCGTGAGTGAGCACAAGCCCTACACCTACGTCACCGCGTCGATCCGTGAGGGCGTCACTCGATTCGATGTCTCCTTCTGCACCTCGGACGTGTCGGCCAAGGCATTCGGGGGCGACGGTGAGCGGCCGTTCCTGACCTTGTCCAGCACTGAGGCACAGATGACAGTCACCACCACGGGCGGCGGGCCGGTCACCGAGCGGGACGTGAACCTCGCGCGGGAGATCTTCACCGCTTCCGCGCGCTACCTGGCCGACTGCGAACGCCTGCACACCGAACAGTCCACCAACTCCAATCAGGCCGAGCAGGACAAGGCGGCCTGACACGAAGCGGGGCCGCTGGAACTGGCATTCCGGCGGCCCCTCGGTTCTCCCCAGACAGCGAATCAAGAGAGGGCTCAAGCTTAATGTTCAAAAAACTGCCCGGTGACGAGACACGAACCCTCGTCTCCACCACCCCCGACACCGCCGTAGTGTTCCGCCCGGCCGTGGTTCACACCCCGGCCATCTTCACCATCACGATCTTCCTGTGGCGACTGCTGGCCAGAGTGGTCCGGCTCATCTGGCGTCACCCGATCGCCGTGGCACTGTTCGCCGTTCCTCCCGTGCTCGGTGTCCTGTACGGCTGGCGCGTCGCCCTGCTCGTCGTCACCGTTCCCCTCTCACTCCTCGCCCCGTGGCCGTTCTTCGATCGGGCCTCGTTCGATCGCTGGATCGGCTGGCGACTGCTGGCCTTCTGGCGCCGGGTGTGGATCTACCGGCGGCACTGGCAACCGGTAATGATCGTCTCCGGGCTCGGCCGTCACCTCCAGGGCCGTGACTACCTGCCCCGCCTCGTCGGCGTCTCCTGTACCTCGTGGGCCGATGTGGTCACAGTGAAGATGATCAGCGGCCAAGCGGTCAAAGACTGGTCCGACCGCATCGACCACCTCGCCCACGGGTTCGGTGCCTCCTCCTGCCGGGTGGCCGTGGTGCGGGCCGGTCGTCTCCAACTGACCTTTCCCCGCCGTGACCCGCTGGCCGTCCCCCTGCCGGCGGTTCCCCTCCCCGTCGTGGCGTCGGTGGGGCCGGTCGAGATCGGCAAGTGCGAGGACGGTCACCCGTACCGGCTCAAGGTGCATGGAACGCATGTGCTGATCGCGGGCGCGACGGGTGCGGGTAAGGGCTCGTTCCTGTGGTCGGCCATCCGTGGTCTCCTCCCGGCGGTCCGGGCGGGCCTCGCTGAGGTGTGGGCGCTGGACCCCAAACGGATGGAACTGTCCTACGGACGCGAGATCTTCGGAGATCGGTACGCCGCGAACCCGGCCGACTGCGCCGATCTCCTGGAAGCCGCCGTACAGATCATGCAGGAACGGGCCGACCGCTACGCCGGACTCCAACGCTCCCATACCCCCACCGTTGATGACCCGTTCGTCCTGGTGGTCGTCGACGAGGTGGCTTTCCTGACCGCCTACCAGTCCGACAAGGGGCTGAAACTGCGGATCTCCGCTGCCCTGGCGACGCTGACCACGCAGGGCCGCGCGGTCGGCTTCGGGGTCATGGCCGCGTTGCAGGACCCGCGTAAGGAGGTCATGAACATCCGCAACCTGTTCCCCGACAAGATCGCGCTCCGGCTCGATGAGTCCGAGCAGGTGGACATGGTCCTCGGCGACGGCGCTCGGGATCGCGGTGCACTGGCCGATCACATCTCCCCGATCCCGGAGCGGGGTGCGGGCGTCGCCTATGTGCGACTGGAGACCTCACCCGATCCGATCCGGGTGCGCGCGGCCTACGTCTGTGATGCCGACATCAGAGACATGGCGGCCCTGATCACGAGCGACACCCTGCCGATCGAGCTGGAGGGGGCGGCCTGATGCGAATCATCCTGCACGGCACTCCTGCCGAGATCGAGGGCTTGCCCTTCCGGCGGCTGCGCACCTTCGACGGCTCCGAGCTGGCCGAAGTGACGGTGATCGTTGACCTCGACTCCGCCCGGCTGCGCAAACACCCCTACCGCGACGCCTACCGGATCTGCGCCGACCTCATCGACCCCCAGGGGGCCATGTGACCGACACCCCCGTCCACCCGTCCACCCCCGCGACCGACACCCCGCCGAACGGCTCAGACCGCACTCTGCCCCGGCTCGTCCGTGACACTCTGCCCGTCGCCCTGGACGTGGCCATCGAGGTCGCCAAGCTCAACGGGGTCTGCATCCGCCCGATCGAGATGCGGCGCCTGGACACCCACACCGGCACGGTTGAGCCGTTCGACATCCCCTGTGGCACCACGCAGGAAGCCAAGTGTCCGCCGTGCGCCAAGCGCAATCAGCAGCTGCGCCGGGCGCAGTGCCGGGAAGGCTGGCACCTCGACCACGAGCCGATCGCCGAACCCCATCCCTCCACCGATGATCAGAAATGGTTGATCGAGTTCCGGGCCGATATCCAGGCCAAGCGCGACGAGGCCGAACGCGACGGGGAAGAGGTCACCGACTGGGACGAGGCGATAGCCGGGATCGATGCGGAGATCAACGCCGCGGGGATGCGTGGCAACGTCCTGGGCGGCCGAGCGACCCCGAAGCGGTCACGTTCGACGAGGCGGCGCCAGGATGCTCCGGACCTGCCCAAGCGAGCCAAGCAGGACACCACCCTCGGCCGGACCTTCATCGCCCCCGATGGCAGGGTCTACCGGCCGTCGCTGTTCGTCACCCTCACCCTGCCCTCCTACGGCAAGATCCGCTCCGGCCTGGGCGTGCCGGTCGATCCCAGCACCTACGACTACGCTCGCGCGGCCCGCGACGCCCTGCACTTCTCCAAGCTCGTCGACCGCTTCGTGCAGAACCTGCGCCGGGTGGCCGGCTACGACGTGCAGTACTTCGCCACCGTCGAACCACAGAAACGGCTCGCGCCGCATCTGCACATGGCAATCCGCGGGACCATGCCCCGCGCGGAGATCAAGGCGATCGCCGCCGCGACCTACCACCAGGTGTGGTGGCCATCGGTCGATGAGGTCCGCTTCGACGGTGACCACCTGCCAGTGTGGGCGGAACGGGCCGACCTGGGCGACGGCGCCACCTACCCGGACGGACAGAGCGGCGACTACCTCGACCCCGCCACCGGCGAACTCCTGCCCACCTGGGACGAAGCGCTCGATCAGCTCGACCAGGACGACGAGGCCGAACCGCTGCACGTGGTCCGCTTCGGTCCTCAGGTCGATGTTCAGGGCCTCGTCGCCGGATCACCGGACGCGCACAAGCGCATCGGCTACCTCACCAAGTACCTGACCAAGAACCTCGGCGATCCCCTCGACCCCGACGACCCCACCACCGACAACCCTGCCCGCCGTGACCACGCCGTTCGGATGGTCGAAGCGCTGCGCTACGAACCCTGCTCGCCGACCTGCGCGAACTGGCTGCGCTACGGCATCCAGCCCAAGGGCGCCAAAGCGGGCATGCTGCCAGGCCGGTGCAAGGGCAAGGCGCACAAGGCCGAACACCTCGGCTATGCGGGCCGTCGCGTCCTGGTCTCGCGCAAGTGGTCCAACAAGACCCTCCGCGAGCACAAGGCCGATCGCCGGGCCTGGGTCCTCGACATGCTCGGCCTGCCTGATGACACCGTGACCGACTCGCACCGCTACGTCTGGCGGCCGGTCTCGACCAGCGACCCCAACCGGACCCCGCTGGCCAAACGGCTGCTGCGCGGGGTCGCCGACCGCCACCGCACCAAAGCACGCCTGGCCGAACTTCAAGCCAGAGCGGACGGCATCCCTGTTCCAGATCTTTCGGCAATCGGAGAGGCGGCCTGATATGGAACCACTGTTCTACCGGCCCAAGGATGCCGCCGTGGTTCTCGGTATCAGCCGTACGAGGGTGTTCCGGCTGATCAAGACCGGCGAACTCAAGTCGATCAAGGACGAGGGATACCGGCTCGTTCCCCGCTGGGCGCTTCATGAGTTCGCTCGTGCGTTGGAAGCCAAGGCAGGGTTCACGCAGGAAGAGGCGGCATGATGGCGAAGAAGCCCAACGGCCGATCCTCGATCTATCTCGGCGGTGACGGCCTGTGGCACGGCTGGGTGACCATGGGCGTCAAGGATGACGGCACACCCGACCGTCGGCACCGCAAAGGCAAGACGGAAGCGATCGTCACGGCCAGGGTTCAACAGCTGGAGAAACAGCGCGACTCGGGGAAGATCGACAAGGCGGGAACGAAGATTCCCACGGTCGCCCAGTGGATACGGACCTACCTCGACGAGATCGCGCCCATGCGGGTTAGCCAGCTCACGCTGGACAGCACTTACCGACCCAAGGCGGAATGGTGGATCATTCCCCGGCTCGGCGCGCATCGGCTGGATCGGCTTCGCCCCGATCACCTGGACGCCTTTTATGCCGGGCTGGTCAAGGAAGGGCTGTCGCCGAATACGATCTTGCAGATTCACCGGATCCTGTCACGCGCTCTCAAGCTGGCGGTACGGCGTGAGCTGATCGGGCGCAACGTCTGCGGCATGATCGACGCGCCGACCGGTGAGGACACCGAGATTGAGCCACTGCTCAGGGAAGAGGCGCAAGACATTCTGACCGTGGTCAAGGATCGCCGGAACGGTACGCGCTGGTCGGTGGCGCTCGCGTTGGGACTTCGGCAATCGGAATCGCTAGGTCTGCGGTGGAAGTACGTGGACCTGGACAAGGGCGTGATCCGGGTGTTCTGGCAGATCAAACGACTGCGCTACCAGCACGGCTGTAAGGACCCACACGCCTGCGCCGCCCGGCTCCACCGTTACCCCTGCCCGAAGGACTGCCCCAAGGCCAAGCGCACCTCTGGACGTCGGCACGTCTGCCTCACCGCGTGCCGCAAGAACTGCACCAAGCACGGGGGCGCGTGTCCGAAGTTCTGCGCCGCCGACTGTGCCAAGCACGCTCTTGCCTGCCCGGATCGTGTCGGGGGCTGGACGTTCACCAAGCCGAAGGGCAAGGGCAAACGCTCCATTGCCCTACCTCCTCCCCTGATCGTCCTTCTCAAGCTCCACAAGGAGTCTCAGAGGCTCGAACGGGAGGCGGCGGGGGACAGGTGGCAGGACTGGGATCTCGTGTGGTGCACGCCGGACGGAAACCCGATCGACGCCGGGGACGACTGGGACGACTGGAAGGAACTCCTGCGACTCGCCGAGATCGACAAGGACGCCCGCGTTCACGACGCGCGCCACACCGCCGCAACGCTCCTGCTCGAACAGGGGGTGGACATCCGAGTGATTCAGGCGGTCCTGGGCCATTCCCAGCTCACCACGACCAAGCGATACACCCACATCACGGAGACGCTCGCGATCGAGGCGGCGGGCCGGATGGGACGGGCGCTGTGGGACGGCTGACCGCAACCTGACGGCGACCGTTGCAACCCTGATTGCAACCCTGGGCAGACTTCCCGAGTAGGAAATGGGAAGTCTGCCCAGGTCATTGGGGTAGGGCGCCTGGGACTCGAACCCAGAACCTACGGATTAAAAGTCCGCAGCTCTAACCATTGAGCTAACGCCCCGCAGGTGACAGCGTACCGAGGATAGTGTCCACTAACGTCCGTCGCCAGGCCCATTCGCGGTCACCTGTTTGCGGAACGGCAGGTGGAGGGCGAGAGCGGCTCCTAGAGTGGCGGGCATGACGAGCTCGGGGCTTGAGCCCGCCCGCAGTGCACATGTCTCCACGCGGCAAGGGTATGTCGTGGTCGACGTGGAGACCACGGGTTTCTCGCCCTCCAGGGGCGACCGGATCTGCGAGATAGCGCTCATCTCGCTGAACGCCCAGGGCGAGACCGTCGACGAGTGGCACTCGCTGGTCAATCCGAGGCGGGGCACCGGGGCCGTGCACGTCCACGGCATCACCGGCGCGATGGTCGCGGGCGCGCCGGTGATCGAGGAGTTGCTGGACGAGGTCTGGCAGCGGATCGCCGGCCGGGTCCTGGTGGCCCACAACGCCTCCTTCGACCTGCGCTTCCTGCGGCACCTGCCCGGCAGCGAGTGGGTGACCGAGACCCTGTGCACGCAGCGGCTGGCACCGGGCTTCATCCCCGACGGCAGGTGGACGCTCGCCGCCTGCTGCGAGCGCGCGGGTATCCCGCTCCTCGGGGCCCACGCCGCGCTGGCCGACGCCCGCGCCACCGCCGAGCTGCTCCGGTTCTACCTGCGCACGGGAGTCTCCTGGGCGGAGAAGCTGGAGCGGGCGGCCCAGGCCCCCGAGTGGCGCTCCTGCGGCCTGCCCCAGCGTCACCCCCGCCGAAGGTAGCCCGAGCGCGCCGGACACGGGCAGAGCGCGTGTCAGGGCCCTGCGGGACCTTCGGACGCATGCGGAAGCGTCAGCGGTAGGCGGGGATGCCGGTCAGCGCCTCACCGAGCACGAGCGTGTGGATCTCCTGGGTGCCCTCGTAGGTCAGCACGCTCTCCAGGTTGTTCATGTGCCGGATCACCGGATACTCCAGCGTGATGCCGTTGCCGCCCAGGATGGAGCGTGCCTGGCGGGCGATGTCCAGGGCGGCGCGGACGTTGGCGAGCTTGCCGAAGCTGACCTGGCGGGGGGTGAGGGTCCCCGCGTCCTTGAGGCGGCCCAGATGGAGCGCGGTGAGCTGTGACTGTCCCACCCCGACGTACATCCAGGCGAGCTTCTCCTGGGTCAGCTGGAAGCCGCCGATGGGCCTGCCGAACTGGATACGGGAGGTGGAGTAGTCGACCGCGGACTCCAGGCAGGCGCGGGCGGCCCCCACCACGCCCCACAGGATGCCGAAGCGCGCCTCGGACAGGCAGGACAGCGGGCCCTTCAGGCCGCGCACCCCGGGCAGCACGGCTGAGGCGGGCAGGCGGACGTCGTCGAAGTAGAGCGACGAGGTCACCGAGGCCCGCAGGGACATCTTCCGGTGGATCTCCGGGGCGGTGAAGCCAGGGGTGTCCGCGGGCACCACGAAGCCGCGGACGCCGTCCTCGGTCTGCGCCCAGACCACCGCGACGTCGGCGATCGAGCCGTTGGTGATCCACATCTTGGCGCCGTTGAGTATCCAGTCGCCCGAGGGGTCCAGCTTGGCGTGGGTGCGCATGCCGGCCGGGTCGGAGCCGTGGTCGGGCTCGGTCAGGCCGAAGCAGCCGATCGCCTCGCCCGCGGCCATCCGGGGCAGCCACTCGTCCTTCTGCTCGGCGGAGCCGTACTTCCAGATCGGGAACATCGCGAGCGAGCCCTGCACGGAGACGAACGACCGCAGTCCGGAGTCTCCCGCCTCCAGCTCGCGGCAGGCCACCCCGTACGAGACGGCGTCGAGGCCCGCGCAGCCGTACCCCTGAAGGTGCATGCCCAGCACGCCGAGCGAGCCGAGTGCCGGGGCGAGCTCGCGGGCGGGGAAGGTGGCCTCCTCGAACCAGTCGCCGATATGAGGGAGCACCCGGTCCGCGACGAAGTCCCGCACGGTGTCGCGGATGAGTCGCTGCTCCTCGGAGAGCGTGTCGTCGATACGCAGGAGGTCGTCCATGGGTTTTCCTCTCTGTTCGGCCCTGTCAGGGTATTGCCGGGCCGAACAGGGTGGATGTCAGGGTTGCGCCAGGGGAAGTCCCGATGTGATGAGGACCCGCCACGGGGCAGTCTTAATACATGAACGAAAACGACTTTTCCGGCGTCAAGCAGCTCCGCAGGACCAGGGACGGGCGCATCATCGCCGGTGTGGCCTCCGGCCTCGGACGCTACATCGGGGTGGACCCCAACATCATCCGCGCGGCCCTCGCCGTCGCCACCTTCTTCGGTGGTCTCGGGGTGGCGGTCTACGCGATCGGCTGGGTGCTCCTGCCCGAGGAGAACAAGGACAGGTCGGTCCTCCAGGACCTGATCGACAAGAACAAGGACAACCCGATCTGGGTGGACGCCAAGACCAAGGCCGAGCAGGGCTGGGCCAAGGCCACCAGCCAGCACCGCGCTCCGCACCAGCAGGCCCCCGAGTATCCCCCCTACCAGGCTCCCCAGCCCCCTTCGGCCCCGTACGGCACGGTGCCGCCGCGTAGCGACGACCCCCGCACCCAGGGGTGAGTCAGGAGTTCGCCTCGGCGCGAACCCTCTCGATGATCTCCCTGCGGGATGCCCTCCAGAGCACGGCCAGCGCGGCCGCCACGGCGAGTCCGGTCGCGCCGGCCAGTGCCACCACCATCTCGGGGCCGAGGTGGTCGGCCGCGGCCCCGCCTACCAGGATCCCGACGCCCTGGGAGGCCAGCAGGCCCGACTGGACCAGCCCGAATGCCTGTCCCCGCCGCTCGGCGGGGACGCACTGTACGAACGCGGCGTTGGCCGCGAGTTGGTAGGCCCCGCCCAGCCCTGAGACGAACCAGAGCAGCAGCACCACGGGCAGCGGCGGCCGCGCCGCGCACAGGATCAGCGGTGCGCAGGTCAGCATCGCCATCCAGCCCATCGACCGCAGCCGGTTCGACGGGCTGACGTAGCGGCTGAACAGGAACGCGCCGACGACGGTACCGGTGGGCATGGCCCCCATCAGCAGACCGGTGACCAGGGAGAGCTGCCGGGGATTTCCGGTCAGCTCACCGGCGTACGGGGCCGCGATCCCCTCGGGGAGCACGTAGAAACCGCAGAGCCAGGCGAAGAGCACCAGCGTCCGTAGCCGGGGGTCGCCGAAGACCAGCCTGGCGCCGGCGCGGGTCATCGTCCACATCGAGGGCCGGCTCTCGTCGGCGGAGATGGGGGCGGGACGCCGCCGTACGCCCGAGACGATGATGAGCGCGGAGGCCAGGTAGGTCGCCGCGTCCAGGGCCAGCGCGCGGTACGGCCCCATTCCCATGATCAGGAAGCCGCCGGCGGCGAAGCCGAGCATCTGCGCGCCCTGATTGGTCATGTTCTGCAGGGCGGAGCCCGCGACGTAGCGGTCGCCCGTGAGCAGCTCCGGCAGGAGCGCCGCCCGCGCCGCCGAGAACGGCGCGCTGAGCAGCACCACGCAGAAGACCAGCGCGCACAGCATGGCGAACGAGGTGCCGGGGATCGCCATGAGCGCGACCAGGAGGGCCCTGAGCACGTCACAGACGAGCATGATGCGCCGGCGGGCGTGGCGATCGGCGAGTCCCGCGAGGAGCGGCCCGCCGATGATCGGTGGCAGGTAGGTCAGGGCATAGACCGACGCCGTGGCCAGGGGCGAGTCCGTCCGCTCGAAGACCAGGACGGACAGCGCCACCCGGGAGAGCTGGTCGCCGAGGAGGGAGAGCCCCTGGCCGATCCAGAGCGCGCGGAACTCGCCGATGGCGATGACCTCGCCGTAGGTCGCTTGGCGTTCCGCCGGACGGCGGTGCCGCCCGGGTAGTCGGCCGGACTTGGTCGCCGCCATAGGACTCCGCTGAGCTCGCAGGCACACTGACTGTGGGTGTTCACTGTGTAACCTACGGTGCCTGCTATAAGGCCGACGCGCAACCGAAAGCAATCAAGCGCATGCAAACCGTAATGATAAGCTGTGATATTTCAGGAACGGGGGTTTTGATGTGTTGTGCGGGGCTAGTTACCAGCCCAGCTCGTGCAGCCGGTCATCGTCGATGCCGAAATGGTGGGCGATTTCGTGGACGACCGTTATCTGCACTTCTTCGATGACCTGCTCCTCGGTCTCGCAGATCGAGCAGATCGGCCTGCGGTAGATCTCGATCCGGTCGGGTAGCACTCCTGCGTACCAGTCGCCACGTTCGGTCAGGGGAATGCCGGTGTAAAGGCCCAGAAGATCTGGTTCGGGCGGGTCGTCGACGACGACGATCACCACGTTGTCCATCACTTTCGTCAGCTCGGGGGGAATGGTGTCCAGAGCCTCGGCCACAAGCTCCTCAAACTTCTCCCGCGAGATCTCGATCACACCTGTCATTCTGCCCCGGTGTTCCCGGGGCGAGGTGGAGGCCCATGAAATTCGCTGATTGGACCCAGAGGACCCGTCGGCTCGCCACCGGTCGCGCGGGCAGGCGGATCGCCCGCACCACGGCCGTCGCCGCCGTCGCACTGGCGGGTGCGTGGCTCGGCATCATGCTCGGCGGGGCGGTACGGTCCAATGTCGGTCCGGTGGAGCTCGGCCTGTCCGCCGAGCCCTCGTGGACCGGGGAGACCGTGTTGGATGCTCACCCTTTCGGCACACTTCTGTTCGACACGCACAACGCCCCGATCGGCCTCCGGGTGACCCTGGAGAACATCAACCCCGACCGGGCACGCGGGTTCCTGGACGACCCCAGGTTCTCGGCTGACCGGCTCCCCGCGCTCCTGGAGGAGGAACTGGGCAACGGAGTCAGGACGCTGATCGTGCGTGCCGCCTTCTGTGGCCTGGCGGGCGCCCTGGTCACGTCCCTGATCGTCTTCCGCCGCCCAGGACCTGCCCTCGCGGGCACGCTGGGCGTCGCCGTCGCGATCGCCGGTACGGGCGCCGCCGTCGCCCTGACCTTCCGGCCGGACTCCGTGGTGGAACCCAAGTACACCGGCCTGCTGGCAGGCGCTCCGACGCTGGTCGGCGACGCCGAGTCGATCGTGACCAGGTTCGAGTCCTACCGGGTCCAGCTCGCCAAGCTCGTCAACAACGTCTCCCAGCTCTACGACGTCGTCTCCGCGCTGCCGGTCTATGACGCCGACCCCACCTCGATCCGGATACTGCACGTCTCCGACATCCACCTCAGCCCCATCGCCTGGAACCTCATCCGCTCGGTCACCACCCAGTTCAAGATCGATGCAATCATCGACACCGGCGACCTGACCGACCACGGCACCGGCCCCGAGGACAAGTTCGTCGAGGAGATCGGCACTTTCGGCGTCCCGTACGTCTTCGTCAGGGGCAACCACGACTCCATGACCACCCAGCGGGCCGTAAGCAGGCAGAAGGGCGCGGTCGTCCTCGACGACTCGGCCAAGACCGTGGCGGGGCTGCGCGTCTACGGCCTGGGCGACCCCCGGTTCACCCCCGACAAGTCCGTCTCCGTCGACTCCAACCTCGAATCCCTCGACGCGCTGGGCCGCTCCCACGCCGCAAAGCTGGCCCGGCTCCCCAAGCAGGTCGACCTGATCGCCGTCCACGACCCGACGATCGCCAAGGGTTTCTCCGGCGCGGCTCCGATGATCCTCACCGGCCACTCGCACGAGCGATCCACCGAACTGCTGCCCTCCGGCAGCCGCCTCCTGGTCCAGGGGTCCACCGGCGGCGCCGGGCTGCGAGCCCTCGAACACGACGAACCCACCCCTGTCGCGGCCTCGGTTCTGTACTTCGACGCCGACACGCACCGCCTGAGGGCCTGGGACGACATCACCCTGGGAGGGCTCGGTGAGCAGTCGGTTCAGATCCAGCGTCACGTTGAGACCGAGCCTGGCCGTACAATTTCTCCTGTGCCGACGATTACCCCGTCTCCAACGGGGCCCATCACCGTCACACCGACGCCGTAGGCCGGAAAGCCGCTTTGGCAACGGGGCAAAAGTCCCCTATGCTTCAGAGGTCTCCAGCGGAGCACGGCGAAGGAACGGGACGCGAGTCCCGAGCCCCCATCGTCTAGTGGCCTAGGACACCGCCCTTTCAAGGCGGCGACACGGGTTCGAATCCCGTTGGGGGCACCGGCAGAGCCAAGGCTCGCCAGGGAAACGGCAGGTCGAAGACCTCCGAAGAACTGGTAGGCTGGCAAAGCCAGAAAGGCCGGGGACAAAAGCCCCAGCCAAGCAAGGTCCTGTAGAGCAGTTTGGAGTGCTCGCCACCCTGTCAAGGTGGAGGTCGCGGGTTCAAGTCCCGTCAGGACCGCTCAGGTAGGTGTTCGATCCACCACCAAGGTCAGGTAGCTCAGTCGGTACGAGCGTCCGCCTGAAAAGCGGAAGGTCGGCGGTTCGACCCCGCCCCTGACCACAGCAGCTGAGCAGCACAAACGCCCCGAACGAATACCGTTCGGGGCTTTTTCGATCTCCAGTGACAGCACCCCTGACAGCAACGTCATCCGATTACCGGTGAGCGTGAGACACGTGGATGATGTCCAGCCGAAATTCCTGCTTATTGACAAAGATGAGCAAATCTGTGGCTCCTGCCTTGATGCCGAAGGTGTCTTCGCCGAGGCACTGGAGGACGACGAACTTGTGACCGTCGAAATCCTGGGTTGCCTTCCCTCCCAGCGGATGCGCGACCACCTCAGCGGATCCAAGCGCTACCGCCAGAGGAATCCGCTGGGGCTGGAGGCACTCCGGATGCTTGATGCGGCAGGGAATCCGCTCGCGGATTTCTGGATGGGCGAGATCATCGACTGGCGGCCCTCGCCGCTCAGTCGTGAACGGGTGGACCTGGTCGCCCGCTGGGGGGAGGACACTCCCTCCTCTCGTGCACGGCATGTCTGGGAGCGTTGGCGTACGGCCAGGCCCGACCGGGTCAATCAGTGGGCCGGTTATGTGGGGGCGGGCAGGGCGCCCCGGTCCGACCCAACACAGCAACGTCCCCAGACGCCAGCACATCTGCCCCACCGTTTGCCTCGGCGGTGGCCCCGCGTCCGCCGTGTCCTCCCAGGCCCCGTCATCATTCGCGGCTCAGTCGTCGGACAGTGTCCTGGCGGGAACCGGGTCCCGGGAGCCGGCCTCCGAACTGGAGGCCTTCTTCGCCGCGCTTGCCGTACCAGGCGCTCCATGCTCCGAGCAGGCCGATGGTCGCCACCAGGAGGATCGACGACAGCCCGGCCATGACATCGGTCGGCAGCCAGTAGACCAGGGGGAGGCGGACGGCCGACTCGACCAGAAGCGCGATTCCCCAGACGAGGGTCATCACCAGGTAGGTCCGGCGGAACATCGGCTCCGCCGCGTACAGGACGTCCCAGCGCCGCGCGGTGTCCGCGTCTTCGGCGCCGAAGCGCTTCGCCACGGCGAAGGCCGCGGGACGGCCTGCGACGCAGGAACCCAGGAAGATCAGGCCCGCGACCGCGGTGGTGACGGACTTGATGGCCAGGAGGAACTTCGCGTCTCCCGTCAGCAAGGAGAGGATCATTCCCACGCCGAAGACGACGCCCATGAAGGCGGCGAATCCATCGAAGCGACGCTGCCGGACGGCGACGTAGGCGACCCGCAGGAATCCGACGCTCGCCGCCGTCAGCATGGCGGCGTACTCGCTCACGCTCAGCGCGCGGCACACATAGTAGGTGCCGATCACCGGCACCACGTCCCACAGCACGACCGAAACGATCTGGTTGTTACCCGAACGGCTCATTTCTCACTCCTGAAGGTCTCGTCGAGCCAGTCACTGATGCGGGCCATGGCCAGTCGCTGGGCGCCTGATTGGCAATGGGCGTCGGCACCCTCCTCGGCGGTGAACTCGAGGAAGGTTCTCGGGCAGGTCAGGTGATCGTGGAGCGCCTCGGGCTGGCCTTGGAAGGCGAAGTCGCCGGGGGCCGAGCAGACCAGGGTGGGGCACCTGATCCGCTCGGCGATGCCGTCACGAAGGTGATAGTCGAGCATCTTGGCCGCGTACCCGCGCGGTGACCGGGCGCCGGTGACCCACATGCCGTGGGTGAAGGCCCACCGCATGACGGGGTCGTTCGCCATGAGGCCTTGAATGATCTCGTCGACCTCGGGCGCGGACTCGGCGCCCAGCACGGCCCGCGCCTGATCGCGGTCCTCGCCGAAGTGGCCCGCGACGATCGCCCCCATGTCGTAGACGCCGTCGAAGGCGATGAGCGCGTTGATCCGCGGTTCGAAGGCGGCGGCGCGTGGCGCCAGCAGTCCTCCCATGCTGGCGCCCAGCAGCGCGACCCGCTCAGGATCGACCTCGGGCAGCGCGAGCAGGTAGTCGAGCACCGGGCCGACCACCTTCTCCCAGTCTG
Source organism: Streptosporangium sp. NPDC005286 (assembly GCF_040607515.1). NCBI lineage: Bacteria > Bacillati > Actinomycetota > Actinomycetes > Streptosporangiales > Streptosporangiaceae > Streptosporangium > Streptosporangium sp. NPDC005286. Next base: position 55,359 of record NZ_JBEXGU010000047.1, read on the forward strand.
GCCGGAACACCAACCCTTCGCGGTGCATCGGCCCAGGCTGCCCGGGGCCGTCGAAGGTGAGGACGTGGTAGCCGCGCTCGGCGAACGCCGCCGCGCCGAAGAAGTGCATTTCCTCTGCGCTGCCGTCGAAGCCGTTGTGCATCACGATGGCGGGCCGGGGTGTACGGCTGTCGCCCGCCCGGTAGAGGTAGCCGGTGAGAGCGGTGTGCGCGTACGGGATCAGCACCGGTTCGATCCTGATGTCCGACAGCCGGGCCGCCGCGCGAAACGACTCCACGCCGAGCGCGTAGGACTGGTCGACGCGCGGGTCGGACGGGTCGCCGTGCAGGAAGAACTCGGCAGAGCGGTAGTAGGTGGACGCCCGCAGCAACCCGTCACGCGCGCTGACCTCGTGGCCGGCCGCCAGGCTCCGCCGAGCTTCGCCGGCGACGCGGTCGGCCGTCGCCCGCCACTCCTTGTGCCAGCTGTCGTAGTCACTCTCGGTGATCCGCTGTGCGGTGGTGATCACTTCACCGAAGTCCGCGCCGCCGTAGGCGATGTGGCCGAGCAAGCGCAGCGTCTCGTACCAGAACGTGACGTCCTTCTCAAAGATCAGCGCATCCACGCCCGTCCCCTTAATGCGAAATTATTCGCTTCAAGGGGAAGTTAGCGCGGCGACGTGCTTAAAGCAAGACTATTCGCGTTAAGATGTCGGCCATGGCAGCACAGGAACCCGTACGCCGGCCCGGGGGGCGTAACGCCCGCGTCCGCACGGCCGTATGCGAGGCCGTCCTCGACCTGCTCCACGAGGCGGACTGGGACGATCTGAGCATCGCGCAGGTGGCGGAGCGATCCGGAGTCCACCAGGCCACGATCTACCGGCGCTGGGGCACGTTGGGCGCGTTGGTCGATGACGTGGTGACCGAGCAGCTCACGCGCTCGTCCCCGGTTCCCGACACCGGGACGCTCCGTGGGGACCTGGAGGCCTACGCGGTCCAGGTGGCCGAGGACGTGGCCGGCCCCCTCGGTCCCGTCTTCCTCCGTGCCGCCCTGGTGGGCGCGCGCCCGGAGGGAGAGCCTTCCAAGCATGTCTATCTTCTGGAGCGAGGCACGCAGCTCCAGAAGATGCTCGACCGCGCCAGGGATCGCGGGGAGAACCCCCCCACGTTGCTGGAGCTGCTGGAGGTCATCCTCGCACCGCTGTACTTCCACGCGATGTTCTTCGAACGGCCGACCAACGCGCACCACGCCCGGACACTGGTGGACAGGCTGCTCGCCCTCAGCGAGAAGAAATGAACGCCGTCGTTCTCGCCCGTGGCAGAGTTCACGGCCCCGGGAATGTCCCCGTACGAGCAGCGAGGCCGCGTGTCTGGGAAGACACGCGGCCTCGCTTGCTCAGGTGGGCGTTACTTCGAGACGTAGAGGCGGCGCGGTTGTCGGTCATGTGGGTTCTCCTTTTCGCTGGGTGGGGTCGGATGCGGTCCGTAGGTGGCGCAGTAGGTCGGAGGCGAGTTGGTTGGACACGCCGAGCCGGGCGCGGAGGGTGTCGCGGCTGATGGGTTTGTGGTGGTGGGCGTGGTAGTCGGTGTGAGGTGCCCAGCAGATTCCGGACAATCAGCTACATAAGCTGATAGAAGTCTGGAAGAGGTAGGTACGTGACGAGGCGTCGCAGGCAGTTCTCGCCCGAGTTCAAGGAAGAAGCCGTCCGCATGGTCTTGGACGGCGAGCGGACGGTCGCGTCGGTGGCGCGCGAGTTCGGAATCAACGCCGGCACCCTGGGCAGTTGGGTGAACCGGCATCGGATCGTGCACGGCCAGGACGCGCAGCCGGTCTCCGGGCCGGAGCGGGCCCGGATCCGGGAGCTGGAACGGGAGAACGCCGAGCTGCGCGAGAAGCTGGCGTTCCTGAAAAAAGCAGCGGCCTTCTTCGCGGCCGAGAATCGATGACACTCGCCAAGTACGAGCTGATCGACGCGGAGAAGGCCCACCATGCGATCGTCAAGATGTGCGCCTGGCTGGGCGTGTCCCGCTCGGGCTATTACGAGTGGCATGAGCGGCCGGCCTCGGCCACCGCGCAACGCCGGGCACTGCTCACCGAGCTGGTCGCCGAGGTCTTCGCCGACTCGCACGAGACCTACGGCTACCGGCGGGTCCACGCCGCCCTGCTGCGCCGCGGCGAGCACTGCTCGGCCGAACTGGTCCGCGCGTTAATGCGTGAGCAGGGCCTGGTCCCGGCCCAGGTACGGGCGTTTCGGCCCACCACCACCGTGCAGGGCGACTATGGCGGCATCCCCGACCTGGTCGGCCGCGACTTCACCGCCGAACAGCCGGGCACCAAGCTGGTCGGCGACATCACCTCATGGGAGAGCCACAGAGGATCGGGCAGGGTGCAGGTCGAGCTGTCGGCGGGTGACCACTCAGATATCACCGACTTTG